>WQUQ01000288.1 GCA_009782025.1 Desulfobulbus sp.
AGCACAATTACCTCTACAGTCATGCTGCGCGTAGTCGCAGCATCCATGCGGTTTGTGGATTCTGCGTACTGCGACTTCGCGCAGCATGACACGCTTCGCTCCGCGCAGAATGACAAACTCCTTAAGTGAACCGTATTGGCTCTAATTCCATTTCTATTTCAAACGGTAATTATTGGTATGCCGGGCGGCGCCAGCTCGTCATTCCGCGCGTAGTCGCGGAATCCATGCGGCGAGTGGATTCCGCGACTACGCTTCGCTCCGCGCAGAATGACGATTTCGGGGCGATTTCTCGTCGTCACGAACGAAAAATGGAATAACGGGGTATCAGCGCACCGCCACCGTCCCGCTCTTCCACGCCGGGTCTTGCCAGCGGTAGAAGGCGGTCAGATTGCCGGGTTTGTCGGCGCGGCGCTCGACGGCGAGGGTGTTGCGATCCCACAATTCAAAGCTGGTTTTGCTTTGCCCGTTGGCGACGATTTCGCGGGCGACGAGCATTTGCTTGTTGCCGGGCACCCAACCGGCGAATTCGAGATAGCCGAGTTCGGGCTGATCGACCGACGGCGGCACGATGTCGAGTTGCCAGCCCTCCGGCGTCTTGTGAAAGACCCATAGCTCGCGCCAGGTCGCCAGCGGCTGCACGGCCAGCGTCATGAGCTGGCCGTCCGGGCTGACGGCCAGCGACGCCGTCCAGACATGGCCGAAAGTGCAATGCGCGGCGGCGTCCGGGGCGCTTTTGCCGTCGCTTTTGCCACTCTCCGCCGCCACCACGTTGACGCAGGTCTGCCCCGCTTTTTCGCCCTTCGCCAGCGCAATGCCGGGCCGCCCCTTGACCGGTTGCGCCAGCGTTTGCGGCTGCGCCGCCCAGCGCGAAGCGCCGACGCGGATGGCGGCGACATTCCAGGCGGCGCGGTCGCTGGCGGTCAGCGCGTTCTGGTCGATGCCGGCGAGCAGGGTTTGCGCCGTCTGCCCGGCCGTGAGTACGGCGGTGTCGCTGTTTTCCTTCAGGCTTTGCTCATGGGCGATGCCGGCCCAGACGCCGGCGGCACGGATTTTCAGGCGGTTCTTCAGGTGCTCCGGCAAATCGCCGCTTTTTGCGCCCGCATCGAGCACACGCCCCAGCGTTTCGGCGCGCTGAAGGTCGGCTTCCAGCCGCTGCGACGGCAGCAGGTCGGTTTTGACGCACTCGTGCCGGGTCAGCGCCAGCGCCGCCTCGGCCTTCTGCTCGGCGCTGGCCGGCAAGGCCAGCACATGCCGCCAGGCATCGCCGTCGTAGCACAAAGTCATTTTGTCGTTGCGCTCGACGCTGTAAAACGCGACGCCGGTGTTGGCGGCGGTTTCCATGTGGGCGGAAACGAGTTGCGCCGCTTTTTCGTTGCCCGGCGTGACGCGGGAAGCGCGCCAGGCCAGCCGGTCGGCCATGCTCCCGAGCGCCGCGAAGGCGTTGGCGTCGATCATCTCCGCTGGCGCGGCCTTGAGAAACGCCGCGCTGTAAGTCAGTCCCAAGGCTTCGCTGCCCGGCTGGCTGGCGAGAAACTCCGCCACCGCCAGCAACTTGGGCGCGGTTTGGGCATCAAGCTTGTACTCGACGGCCTGCGTCGCCAGCACGTAACCCGCGCGCTCGCGCCGATGGTCGTAAACCTGAAGGTAATCGCCCTTGACGCCACGCACTTCCAGCGTATCGCCCTGCGTCAGCACGGCATGGCGGGGAGCGTTTTCTTCCGGCGCGCCGCGCAGGGGGATTTGGTCCTGGGTGACGATGGCGAGGGTGAGGAGGAGTTCGAGCATGGTGACAATCTTTCAAGATGGATTGATGCGCGCTTTGTTTCTCTCTCGCTTGCGGGGGGGAGAAACAAAGCCAGGGGATAGAGTCAGTCAGTCGCTTTCTTCTTCGGCGGGGTTTTCGTCCGCTTGACTGGCAGGAAGCCGTCCGATCAGATTCTCGCCGAGGAAGCGCCCATTCGTTCCCGGCGGTGCGATGATGACCTGCACCTTGTCGGAGAGTTTTTCCGCCAGGGTTTTCTGGATCAGCAGCGGGCTTTTGTTCAGGATCGCGCCTTCGCGCGCCATTTGTTCGCTATTGACCTTGCCGACCTGATCGAGCCGGTACGCCTCGGCGTCGGCCAGTTTTTTGCGCGAATCGGCTTCGGCGGCGGCTTCGATGACGCGCGCTTCGGCGCTGGCCTGGGCGTTCTTGATCCGCTGCTGCTTGTCCGCCTCGGCTTCCAGTTGGCGCTGTTTGATCTGCTGTTCCTTGAAGGGCAGGATGTGCTTCATGGCCTCGGCCTGCGCCTGGGCGGCGATGATTTGTTCCTGCGCCGCGGCCTGGGCGGCTTTTTCGCGGCTGACTTTTTCGGCCTCGGCTTTGAGCTCGCTTTCCTTGACTTCCTTTTCCTTGAGTTCGAGGGTGTATTTCATCTGCTCGGTCGCCAGTTCCGCCGCCAGCATGTTTTCCATGCCTTTGAGGTAATCGGGCGGCAGGGTGATTTTGCCCAGGGTGAAGGATTTGAGCTTGACGCCATCTTCGGCCAGTCGCGTTTGCAGTTCCTTGGTGATTTCGTCCTGGATTTCCTGACGGCGCGAGGAGAAGATTTCGCGCACCGTGTAACGCGAGAAGGTTTTGTGCAGCACGCCGGAGATGGCCGGCAGGACGATTTCGTTATCCATGTCGTTCGGCAGGTTGCGGGCGAGGCTCGGCAGCTTGTCGGCGTCGAGGGCGTAGCGGACGGTGAGTTCCGCGCCCAGGGTCAAGCCTTCGACGGACTGGAAGGAGAAATCGCCCGCTTTCTCGCTTTTCGGCTGATAAACCCGGTCGCGCAGCGAGTATTGGCGGAATTCATGAATCAGGGGGATGACGAGCACCTGGCCTTCGTCGAAACGGCTGGCAGCGCCGCTCCATTGATTGATGCGCAGCCCCATCTCGCCGCTTTCCACGGGCCGCAAGGGCGGGTGCGCGACGATGCCGTAGCCGGCCAACCCGAGCGCGCCCAGCAGGGTGAGGCGACGCCAGGGGACGGCCAGCCAACCGTCTTGAAGACGTTGCGCGGCTTTTTCCAGCGACAAACGGGGGCGCGGCGCGCTGCTGGTTTCGGACGTCGGGGCGCTGTGATCGCTGGTGTGACTGGTTTCCATGATGCTTCCTTTCCGGTGAGGGGTTGTCGGTAGCGGCGGCGCTGGCGCGCCGTCCTTGGTTTGCATCATGAAACCGATGGCATGGCGCATTCCATGCCGTTGGCGACCCACTTTCTTCATGGCCGGCGCTGTTTCTTCCGGGGGTGTGAGGAAATATTCACAGCCACGAGGAAAAACACCCTGAAAGGGTTACAATCCTGAATGCCGCATGAGTGTTGCCGTTTTATTAACCCGGCAATCAAACAGATGACATTGTTCCCCCCATCCCAGCCTTCCCCCGCCAGCGGGGGAAGGAGTCCGATTCCCTCCCCTGCTTGCGGGG
>WQUQ01000289.1 GCA_009782025.1 Desulfobulbus sp.
TACCGCATGGCACGTCAATATTTACCGTTTGAAACAGAAACGGAATAAGCCCGCGCTGTTGAGCAAGAAGGCCGCCGCCAGGCGGCCTTCTTCGTTTCATGCCAACGAACAGCGCTTCATCGGTATCAGTGCGCCGCTTCCCAATTCGGGCCAACGCCGACATCGACCACCAGCGGCACGGCCAGTTCGGCGACCTGGCTCATCAGGCGCGGCAGTTGCTGGCGGACTTCGTCCAGTTCGCCGTCCGGCGCTTCGAGCAGCAGTTCGTCGTGCACTTGCAGCACCAGCCGGGTTTTTAGCCCTTTTTGATCCAGCCAGTTCTGCACGGCGATCATCGCCATCTTGATGAGGTCGGCGGCGGTGCCCTGCATCGGCGCGTTGATCGCCGCCCGCTCGGCGCCCTGGCGGCGGTTGCCATTGCTGGAGCGGATCTCCGGGAACCATAGCCGGCGGCCGCAGGCGGTTTCGACGTAGCCTTTCTGCCGCGCCGTCTCGCGGGCTTCTTCCATGTAGCGGGCGACGCCGGGGTAGCGGTTGAAATAACGGTCGATGTAGGTCTGCGCCGCGCCGCGTTCGAGACCGAGCTGGCGCGCCAGGCCAAAGGCGCTCATGCCGTAGATCAGGCCGAAGTTGATGGTCTTGGCGACGCGCCGCTGGTCGGGGCCGACTTCGAGCGGGGTGACGCCGAAAATCTCGGCGGCGGTGGCGCGGTGCACGTCCTCGCCGTGGGCGAAGGCTTGGCGCAGGCGGGCGTCGCCGGAGAGATGGGCCATGATGCGCAGTTCGATCTGCGAATAGTCGGCCGAGACGATGCGGCTGCCGGCCGGGGCGATGAAGGCGGTGCGAATCTGCCGGCCTTCCTCGCTGCGTACCGGGATGTTTTGCAGATTGGGATCGCTGGAGGCCAGCCGCCCGGTGACCACCGAGGCTTGCGAAAAATGGGTGTGCACCCGACCGGTCTGCGGCTCGATCATGCGCGGCAGCTTGTCGGTGTAGGTGCCCTTGAGCTTGGACAGGCTGCGGTGTTCGAGCAGCAGCTTGGGCAGGGGGTAGTCGAGCGCCAGTTCGGCCAGCACTTCTTCATCGGTCGAGGGGCCGCCGGAGGGCGTCTTCTTCTTGACCGGCAAGCCCTGCCTGACGAACAGGATGTCGGCCAACTGCCTGGGCGAGGCGAGGTTGAAGGGCTGGCCGGCCAGCGCGTAAGCCTCGGCTTCCAGCGCCATGATTTTCTGCCCCATGACGTGGCTTTGCCGGGCCAGCGTTTCTGCGTCGATCAGGATGCCGTTGCGTTCGATGCGCCAAATCACTTGCCGGGCGGGCATTTCGATTTCATGGTAGATGCGGCTCAAACCCGGCTCGGCGGCAAAGCGCGGATGCAGCGCCTGATGGACGCGCAGCGTGACATCGGCATCCTCGGCGGCATAGGCGGCGGCGCGCTCGATGTCGACCTGGTCGAAGCCGATCTGTTTGGCGCCCTTGCCGCACAGGTCTTCGTAGGCGATGGTGGCTAGCCCCAGGTGGCGGCTGCACAACTGGCCGAGATCGTGACCCTTGTCGGATTCGAGCACGTAGCTTTGCAACATCGTGTCGTGGGCGATGCCGGCCAGCCGGATGCCGTGGTTGGCAAAAACGTGCTGGTCGTACTTGGCGTTTTGCAGCACCTTGGGTTTGCCAGCGTCTTCCAGCCACGGCTTGAGGCGGGCCAGCACGGCCTCGCGCGGCAATTGCTCGGGCGCGCCGGGGGCGGTATGGGCGAGCGGGATGTAACAGGCCGAACCGGCCTCGACCGAGAGCGAAAGGCCGACGATTTGCGCGGCGAAGGCATCGAGGCTGGTCGTCTCGGTATCGAGGGCGGTGAGTTCGGCGGCGTTGATTTTCGTCAGCCAGATCTCGAACTGCGGCCAGTCGAGGAGGGTGTCGTAGTGGACTGCCATCTCCCTCGCCCCGCTCTGCGGGGCTGGGGTGAGGGGCGAAGGGTTACTGGATGCGGGGTGCGAAAAATTTGCGCTACTCCCCTCACCCCAGCCCTCCCCCCGTAAACGGGGCGAGGGGGCAGCCTGCGGGCTATCCAGCTCACCTAGCCAGGAGCGAAACTGGTACCGGGTATACAACTCGCGCAAGGCATCGACATCGCGCGGCGCGGCGATCAGGTCGGTGGGTGACGGCAGGTCGGGCAGATCGCAGGCGACGGTCACGAGTTTCTTGCCGAGCGGCAGGAAATCGAGGTGGTCGCGCAGATTCTGGCCGACCGCGCCGCCGATCTCGCCGGCATGGGCGACGATTCCGTCCAGCGAGCCGAACTGGGTCAGCCATTTGACGGCCGTTTTCGGCCCGCACTTGGCGACGCCGGGGACGCCATCGACGGCATCGCCGACCAGGGCCAGGTAATCGACCATCTTGTCCGGCGGCACGCCGAATTTTTGCTCGACGCCGGCCGCGTCGAGCAGTTCGTTGCTCATCGTGTTGACCCAGCGCACGCGCGGCCCGACCAGTTGCGTCAGATCCTTGTCGCCGGTCGAAATCAGCGTGTCGATGCCGGCGGCCGCGGCCTGCCGGGCCAGCGTGCCGATCACGTCGTCGGCCTCGACGCCGTCGACCATCAACAGCGGCCAGCCGGCGGCGCGGATGACGGCATGCAGCGGTTCGATCTGGCGAACCAGGTCGTCGGGCATCGGCGGCCGGTGCGCCTTGTACTCGGGATACCAGTCGTCGCGAAAGGTCTTGCCCCTGGCATCGAAGACGATGGCCCGGTAGTCGGCCTTGTGGTCGCTTTCCAGACGACGTAGCATGTTCAGCACGCCGTAGATGGCGCCCGTTGGCTCGCCGGCCTGGTTGCGCAGATCGGGCAGGGCATGAAAGGCGCGATAAAGGTAGGACGACCCGTCCACCAACAACAAGAGAGGCATGAAAGGTAACGAAAAGGCAATGACAAAAAATGAAAAACTGACGCTGGGCACGGGGGCCGAATCCCCGCTGCGGCCGAACTCGGCCCGCGAGGCGTGGCGAATTTTCGGCATTATGTCAGAGTTCGTCGAAGCGACGGATCGCCTGGCGGCGATCAAGCCGGCGGTGACCGTTTTCGGCAGCGCCCGGATCAAGGAAGGCACGCCCTATTACGAACTGGCCGAGAAAACCGCCCGCCTGCTCTCCGATTCCGGCTTCACCGTCATTTCCGGCGGCGGGCCGGGGATCATGGAGGCGGCCAATCGCGGCGCCTACTACGGCAAGTCGCCTTCGGTCGGCCTCAACATCCAGTTGCCGCACGAGCAAACGAGCAATCCCTATCAGGATATTTCGCAGACTTTCCGTCATTTTTTCGCCCGCAAATACATGTTCGTCCGCTTCGCCAGCGCTTACGTGGTGATGCCCGGCGGCTTCGGCACGCTGGACGAATTGATGGAGGCGCTGACCCTGTTGCAGACCGGCAAGGCCCACAAAATCCCCCTGATCCTGGTCTGCTCGGCCTTCTGGCGGGGGATGCTGGACTGGTTCCGCGAGCGCCTGGTCGGCGAAGGGATGATCGACCCGGAGGATATGGATCTGATTCAACTCATCGATGAACCGGAGCGCGTGGTCGAAGCCATTTTCAAGCACTACGAGGCGCGCCCCTTCGGGCCGCTGCCCGCCGAGCACGAACAACTGCTCAACCTGTAATAAAATGCCGGTTCAATCACCGAGGAAATCTCCCATGCGTCGCCTTCTCCCCCTCTTGCTGTTTGCCGCCCTGCCGGTCTGCGCCCAGCAGCCGGCCGACGCGCAGCCCCTGCCGGCCGTGCCGCCACCGCCGCCGGGCATGGAAGCCTTCGACGCCGCGATCGAACCGGAAGTGACCATCGTCAAGAGCGAAAGGGAAACCCGCGAGGAATTCCGCATCAGCGGCAAGCTGTACATGATCAAGGTCACGCCGGCGGTCGGCAGTCCCTACTACCTGATCGATCGCCAGGGCAACGGCGTCTTCGTCGAAACCAGTATCGACTCGTCGCGTCCGGTGCGGCCGCCGATGTGGGTCATCCATAGCTGGTGAGCGTCTACACCCCGGTCGGGCGCAAGGAACTCGCCGCCTGGCTGCAAGCGCTGAACGTCGGCGATCTGCATGAATATGCCGGCATCGCCGCCGGCATGCAGAATTCCAATTATTTCGTCGACACCGCCGGCGGACGCTTCGTGCTCACGCTGTTCGAGCCGCCGTTTGCACAAGACGCGCTGCCCGAACTCAATTTCTACCTGGCTCTGCAAGACCATCTGGCCGCTCGCGGCCTGCCCTGTCCGCGCCCGCTGGCCGATGCCGCCGGCCGCCGCTGGCGGCCGCTGGCCGGCAAGCCGGCGGCGCTGCTGACCCGTTTGCCGGGATGCGCGGTCGAAAAACCCGATGCCGGCCAGTGCCGGGCCGTCGGCCGTCTGCTCGGCGAACTGCATGCCGCCGCCGCCGATTTTCCAGCGCCGCCGCCCAATCCCTGCGGCGCGGCCTGGTGCCGGCGCGTCGGCGCGGCGCTGCTGCCACGTCTGCATCCCGACGAAGCCGCCCTGCTGCGTGACGAACTGGCCTTTCAGGCGGCGCAGGATGATGGCGGCCTGCCGCGCGGCGTCATCCATGCCGATCTGTTCCGCGACAATGTGTTGTGGGATGGCGGCCGGCCGAGCGGCGTGCTCGATTTTTATTTTGCCGGGGCGGACAGCCTGCTGCTCGATCTGGCGATCGCGGCCAACGACTGGTGCGCCTCGGCCGCTGACCTGGCGGCGCTGGTCGCCGGCTACCGCGCCATCCGGCCATTGAGCGCAAGCGAGGCGGCGGCCTGGCCGGCGCTGCGGCGGGCGGCGGCGCTGCGCTTCTGGCTGCTGCGCCTGGAAGTCCGCCACCAGCCGCGTTCCGGCGAAGTGGTCACGGTCAAGGACCCGGATCATTTTCGCCGTCTGCTGGAAAGCCTGCGTCTTGCCCCGGCCGCGCTCCCCCGTTAGCATCCGCGCATGACTGAATCTCCCGCTGAATCCGCCGTTTTCCCCCTCGCACCGGCCCCGTTTACCGGCGACAGCCGCGAAGTCGATGCCGACGCCTGTTTCGACTGGCTGCAACAGGGCTGGCTGCTGTTTCTCGCCAATCCCGGCGTCTGGATCGGCTGCACGGCGCTGCTGCTGGTCATCCTGATGGCCATTGTTTTCGTCGATTACCTTTTCGGCCAGATCGTCATCACGCTGCTGACGCCGCCATTCGGCGCCGGCATGTTCCAGATTGGCCGCCAACTGGCGAGCGGCGGCGAGGCGCGGATTGCCGACCTGTTCATCGGTTTTCGCCATAACGCCAGTTCATTGCTCATCGTCGGCGCCGCCTTGGCGGCGGGCGTTTTCGGGCTGGCCTTCATCGCCTTCCTGCTGGTCAGCGGCGGTTTTTTCGGCAACGCCATTACCGGCAGCGTGGCCGGCTTTCGGATTGCCATCGGCAGCGTCATGCTGGCCGGGGTTCTGGTCATGGCGCTGTCGGTGCCGGTACTCATGGCGACCTGGTTCGCGCCAGCCCTGGTGCTGTTTCACGACATGCCGCCGGTTGCGGCGATGCGCGCCAGTTTCGCGGCCGGCGCCCGCAACTGGGCGGCGATGACGATTTTCAGCATTTTCCTGGTCATCGCGCTGTTTTTCGCCACGCTGCCGTTCGGCCTCGGCCTCTTGCTGTTGCTGCCGATCTTTTCCGGCGCGGCATACGCCTCTTACCGCGACCTGTTCGAGGGAGTATGAGTCAGTAAGTATGCGCGCCCAGACCGTATCCGCCGCCGACGGCTGGCGCTGGCTGGCCGCCGGCTTCGCCATCTTCCAGCGCAATCCGCCGGTTTTGTCGTTTCTGGTCATGATCTACTGGCTGATCATGGCTTTGCTCAGGGCGCTGCCGCCGATCATCGCGCTTCCCCTCTCGCTGGCCATGCCGGGTCTGCTGGTCGGACTGATGCAAGCCGTGCGCAACATCGAGCGCGGCCAGGCAGCCAGCGTTCAGACGCTGGTTGACGGGTTGCGCGAGAACACGCGCACCCTGATACTGCTCGGCGTTTTGCAACTGGTGACGCCGCTGGTCATTCTCGGCCTGTCGACGGTCATCGACGGCGGCACTCTGCTGCAATACATGATGGCTGCCAACCGCGCCGAACGGGCGGCGCTCGAGGACGCCGATTTCACGCTGTCGGCGCTGTTCGTGCTGTTCATGCTGGCGCCAGCGCTGATGGCCTGGTGGTTCGCTCCGGTGCTTGCCGCCTGGCACCGCCAGCCGCTGGGCAAGGCGCTGTTCTTCAGTTTCGTCGCCTGCTGGCTCAACTGGCGGGCTTTTCTGGCCTACGGCGCGGCCTTGCTCGTCGCCGGCCTCGTCCCGGTCATGCTGTTCGGCCTGCTGGCGTCATTGTTGCCCGGCGCGGCGAGTGTCATCCAGTCGCTGCTGATCGTATTCATGGTGTTGGTCATGGCGCCGGCGATTTTTGCCAGCTTCTATGTCAGCTACCGGGATATTTTCGCTATTTCCGAAATTGTCTGAGAAAGCCCTGAAACCACTCGGCATCTTTGGCGGCACCTTCGATCCGGTGCATTTTGGCCACCTGCGGCTGGCCGAGGAAGCCATCGGCCAACTGGCTCTCGCTGGCGTGCGCTGGATTCCCGCCGGCCAGCCGGCGCATCGCGGGCAGCCGGGGACGAGCGCCCGGCAGCGGCTGGACATGGTGCGCCTGGCCGTTGCCGGCAATCCCCGTTTTTTCGTCGATGCCGGCGAAATCGAAGCGGCTGGGCCAAGTTACACGGTGCCGACGCTGCAACGCCTGCGCGCCGAACTGGGCGGCGAGCAACCGCTGGTGCTGCTGCTCGGGGCCGATGCCTTCGCCGGCCTGGAAAGCTGGCGACATTGGCGCGAACTGTTCGCCCTGGCCCATATCGCCGTCTCGCATCGCCCCGGTTTTCCCGTCGCCGCGACCGCCCTGCCGCCCGTCCTGGGCGCGGAATTCGCCACCCGCCAGCGGGATGGCGCGGCGGCGCTGGGGGCAACGCCGGCCGGCGGCATCGTCACCTTCGCCATGACCCAACTGGCCATTTCGGCGACGCAGATCCGGCAACTGCACGCGGCTGGCCGCTCGGCCCGCTACTTGCTGCCGGACGACGCGCTCGACTATATTCAAACCCACTCTCTTTACAGAAATTCCTGATGGATATAAAGAAGCTGCAAAAAATCGTCGTCAATGCCCTGGAGGACATCAAGGGCAAGGACATCGAAGTCATCAACACCGCCAGGCTGACCCCGCTGTTCGAGCGCCTCATCATCGCCAGCGGCGATTCCAACCGCCAGGTCAAGGCGCTGGCCCGCAACGTTCAGGACAAGGTGCGCGAAGCCGGGGCCGAGGTGCTGTCGACCGAAGGCGAGGAGGCCGGCGAATGGGTGCTGGTCGATCTCGGCGACATCGTGGTGCATGTCATGCAACCCAGCGTGCGCCAGTATTACAACCTCGAAGAATTGTGGCAGACCACCCCGGCCCGGCGGCGCAAAGCCGCGGCAGAAGCCGCTACTGAATGAAGCTCTGCCTGCTGGCGGTCGGCCATCGCCAGCCGGCCTGGGTCAGTGAAGGCTGCGCCGAGTACGTCAAGCGCATGGCGCGCGAGCTGCCGCTCACCATCGTCGAAATCAAGCCCGAGCCGCGTGGCGCAAAAAGCCGCGAACAACTATTGAGCGCCGAGAAACTGCGCATCCGCGACAGCCTGCCCAACGGCTGCCGCCTCGTCGCGCTCGATGAAAAAGGCGACGACCTGACCACGCTCCAGTTGGCCCGCCGCCTCGAAGCCTGGATGCGCGACGGCCGCGACGCGGCCCTCTTGATCGGCGGTCCCGACGGCCTCGACGAAGAATTCAAGGAACAGGCCGACGAGCGGCTACGCCTCTCCAGCCTGACCCTGCCGCATGGCCTGGCGCGCCTCTTGCTGTGCGAACAGTTGTACCGCGCCGTCAGCGTGCTGAAAAATCACCCCTATCACCGCGAGGGTTGAGAGTGTTGTAATTTAACAACGTGTGTTGTTTTCGCATCATGCTGAACGCCGCCTTCGCTTGACCTGACCATTCTCAAGAGATGACACTGGCGCTTCGTTTCATTCACCCCATTTCACCCAAGGAGTACGACATGCCTGCCACTGCCGCCAACGAGGTTGACCAGCGCTAACCGCAGGCGATTTGTCCCGATTTTTCCGACTCGTCGCCCGGATGCGCTGTTGAGCGAATCCGGGCCGGGAAAAGAACCCTGGCCAAGCGCCGGGGTTTTTGTTTTTCACCGCCCGGATTCCGATGCAAAAAGTATTCAGGAATCCATCATGGGCATTCAGATTGAACTCAACAAAGGGCGCGTTCCGGTCAAGATATGGACGCGCGATATTGAACCCGACGCCATCCAGCAACTGCTGAACGTCGCTTCGCTACCGATCGTGCAGGGTCACGTCGCCGCCATGCCGGATGTGCATTTCGGCACCGGCGCCACCGTCGGCAGCGTGATCCCGACCCGGCAGGCGATCATTCCCGCCGCCGTCGGCGTCGACATCGGTTGCGGCATGAACGCGGTGCGCACCTCGCTCACCGCCGGGCAACTGCCCGATACCCTGCGTAACCTGCGTCTGGGCATCGAGGGCGCGGTGCCGTGTGGCTTCGAGCAGCATGCCGCCAGCCGCATGCGCGGCAGCGCTCTGCAACGCGTCGGACGGGCGCTCGACGCGCGGCTGGACGCCATCGTCGGCAAGCATCCGGGACTGATGAAAATGCAGCGCCGCTTCAATGAAACCTGGCTGTGCCAGATCGGCACACTGGGCGGCGGCAATCATTTCATCGAACTGTGCGTGGACGAGGCGGATCGGGTCTGGGTCATGCTGCACTCCGGCTCGCGCGGCGTCGGCAACGTCATCGGCCGCTACTTCATCGCCGCCGCGCAGAAGGATATGCGGCGACACCAGATTCGCCTGCCGGATCGTGATCTCGCCTATTTCAGCGAAGGTTCCGATCTGTTCGACGACTACGTGGAAGCGCTGACCTGGGCGCAGGATTACGCGCTCTTGAACCGCCGGCAGATGCTGGCCGCCGTGCTCGACGTGCTGAAGGCGAAGTTGCCGCCCTTTACCCTCGATGGTGAAGCGATCAACTGCCACCACAACTACGTCGCCCGCGAACGGCACTTCGGCGAGGATCTGTTCATCACGAGGAAGGGCGCGATTTCGGCTCGGGTCGGCGAACTGGGCATCATCCCCGGCAGCATGGGGGCGCGTTCCTACATCGTGCGCGGTCTGGGCGATGAGCAATCCTTCTGCTCCTGCGCCCACGGTGCGGGCCGGCGCATGAGCCGCAGCGCGGCCAAACGGCGTTTTTCCCGCTTCGATCTGGAAGAACAGACGGCGGGCATCGA
>WQUQ01000290.1 GCA_009782025.1 Desulfobulbus sp.
CGGCGTCACGAAAACTACCGTAGCTTGAAGCGTTGAATCTTGCCGGTGGCGGTTTTCGGCAATTCGTCGATGAACTCGATCCAGCGTGGGTATTTGTAGGGTGCCAGGCGCTCCTTGACGAAAGCTTTCAGGTCGTCCGCCAGCGTCGCCGATGCTTGGCGCCCCGGTTTCAGCACGACGAAGGCGCGCGGCTTGACCAAGCCTTCGTCATCCTTGCTGCCGACCACGGCCACTTCGAGAATGTCGGGGTGGGAGATCAGCACCGACTCGACTTCCGTCGGCGAAACATAGATGCCGCCGACCTTGAGCATATCGTCGCTGCGTCCGGCATAGACGTAGTAGCCGTCCGCTGTCTGCGTGTATTTGTCGCCGCAGTGCATCCACTCGCCACGGAAGGTGCTGCGGCTCTTGCTGACATTGTTCCAGTAGCAGAACGCCATGGAGGGGCCGCTGATTTCCAGTTCGCCGATTTCTCCCGGCGCCACCGGCAGGCCCTCGGGGTCGACGAGGCGCACGCGGTAGCCGGCGCAGGGTTTGCCGGTGGTGCCGTAGCGCACGTCGCCGAAGTGGTTGCTGATGAAAATGTGCAGCATCTCGGTGGAGCCGATGCCATCGAGAATATCGACGCCAAAATGACGGGACCAGCGGTTGCCGATGTCCTCCGGCAGGGCTTCGCCCGCCGAAGTGCAGCAGCGCAGATTGCGCAGTTCATCGCCGCGCGGGCAGTCGGGGTGGGCCAGCATCGAGGCATAGAGCGTCGGCACGCCGCCGAAAATCGAGGGTTGATGTTCGCGCAGACGCTTGAACACCGCCTCGGGCGTCGGCCTTTCACCCATCAGCACGGTCGTCGCCCCGACCGACAGTGGAAAGGTCAAGCCGTTGCCGAGTCCGTAGGCAAAAAACAGTTTCGCCGCCGAAAATACGACATCCTTTTCGTTGATGCCCAGCGTCGGGATCGCATACAGCTCGGCGGTCTGGATCAGATTGGAATGCAGATGCACCGTGCCCTTCGGCTTGCCGGTGGAGCCGGAGGAATAAAGCCAGAAGCAGGTTTCGTCGGAGCAGGTGTCGGCAACGGTGAAGTCGCTGCTGGCCGCGGCCATCAAGCTGGCCAGGCTGTACCGGCCCAACGCTTCGCCATCGGAGATGATGACGTGTTTGAGCGTTGGAATGGCATCGACGATTTCCGCGAAGTGCGGCCACAGGAGATGCGAGACGACCAGCGTGCTGGCGCCGCTGTCGCGCAGCATGTAGTCGTAATCTGTCGTCGTCAGCAGGGTGTTGGCGGCGACGGGAACCGCGCCAGCCAGGATGCCGCCAAGCAAACAGACGGGAAAATCAATGGTGTCGAGCAGACAGAGCAGAACGCGCTCCTCCCGGCGCACACCCAGGCTGCCCAGCACATTGGCGAAGCGGTTGGCGCGCCTTGACAGCTCGGCGTAGGTGTATTGGCCGCGATCGTCGATGTAGGCGAGCTTGTCGCCCCGGCCAGCCTGAAGATTGCGCCCGATCAGGTCGTAGGCCGCGTTGTATTCCCTGGGAATCGTGACATTCGGCGGGCTGATGCCACGATCTACTTGACTCAACTGAACCATTGTCTCCCCCTGTTTTGACTGTCGATTTTTGCCGCCTCGAATTTTTATTGTTTTGTCTTGGCCCTCTGCTTGGTTTCTGAAAGCGGCAGGATGTCCGGTTCGTTGCAACGGCGGCGGTTCGGCTCGACCGCGGCCAGGGGAATACATGGAACCAGGGAGCGCATCGAGGCCCGCCGCAGGTACTGATAGGTTCCTGTCGCCTCGGGCTTCCAGGCCAATTCTTCCGCCGTCAGTTCGCGGAGAACCTTGGCCGGCGTTCCCACCGCCAGGCTGCGCGGCGGAATCCTGGCCTGCGCCGGCACAAAGGCCGAGGCGGCGATGATGGACGATTCGCCGACGATGGCCTTGTCCATGATGACGGCGTTCATGCCGACCAGCACGTTGCGCTCCAGCGTGCAGGCATGAATGATGGCGCCGTGCCCGATATGTCCATCCTCGCCAACCGTCGTGTCGGTGCGTGGAAAGCCGTGAATCACCACGCAATCCTGGATGTTGCTGCCTGCGCCGATGATGAGCCGGCCGAGATCGCCGCGCAGCGAAGCGAGTGGCGCGACATAGACGTTCGGCCCGATGATGACGTCGCCGATGATGACCGCGGAGGGGTGCACAAAGGCGCTCGGGTCGATGACCGGGACGACGCCATCATAGGAATAAATCTCGGCCATGCCATTATCCTAATAAATGGTCATGCCTCCATCGGCTGCCAGAACCTGCCCGGTCACGTAACCTGCTGCCGCCGAGGCGAAGAAGACAAAAACCGGCGCGATTTCCTCCGGCTCGGCCCAGCGCCTCATCGGGATGCGTTCCAGATATTTGTCCTTGAAGCGCTCATCGGTGCGGATGGTGTTGGTCATCGGCGTCGCCGCCCCGGGCGCGATGGCGTTGGCGGTGATGTTGTAGCGCGCCAGTTCCTTGGCGCAGCTCTTGGTCATCCCGAGAATGCCGGCCTTGGCGGCGCTGTAGTTGATCTGGCCGATGGTGCCGAGCACCCCCGCCGTCGAGGTGACGAAAATGATGCGCCCGTAATTCCGCTCGATCATCCCGCCGACCACCGCCTGAAGGCAGTTGTAGCTGCCGGTCAGGTGCACCGCCAAGACCTGATCCCACTGCTCGGCGCTCATCTTGTCGAGCATGGCCGGACGGGTGATGCCGGCATTGTTCACCAGAATGTCGACCCGCCCCCAAGCCTTGACGACCTGCTCGGCCATGCCTGCGACCTGACCCCGGTCGGCGACATTGCAGCCGATGCCAATGGCTTGGCCGCCCGCTTGACCAATTTCGCCGGCCAGCCGTTCCGCCGCCTCGGCGTTCATGTCCACGATGGCAACCCGGGCCCCCTCGCGGACGTAGGCTCGGGCGACGGCGGCACCGATCCCCTGGCCGGCGCCGGTGACGATGGCAACGCGATCCTCGAGTTGCATGGGATCAGGCCTTCGGTTTGGCCAGAACCTGCTCGGCGAACTGGTCGTCGAACAGCGCGCCTTCGGCAACCAGTTGCCGGTACTTGATGAAATCGATCAAGTCCTTGCCAGTGACTTTCTTGGCATCGAAGGCGTTGAAGCCGAGCCAGGCCTCGTGGTTCATGTTGGCCGCCAGCCAGTGACGGTTGGCCAGCTTGAACTGGTCCCAGAAGAATTTCTTCTTGCCGCGGATGCCATCGATGGATTTCATCAGGCAGTGCGGGAACAGGTTGGTGAATTTCCACACCAGTTCGTTGACCGCCGCATCCAGTTTGGCGAAATCGGTGGTGCACTGGCCCATCAATTCCTTGGCCGCCTTGATCTGATCGGCGGCCACCGGCTCGCCGTAGACCAGTTCGCCGTCATCAACGTAGGCATCGGTGCGCACCAGGGGATTGCGCACCCACTGGCCGTCTTTCTTGAGCACCGGGACAACCTTGGTCACCAGGTTTTTCGCCTTCATCTTGTAGGCGCTCCAGGTTTCGCAGGAGACACAGTTGAACATAGCGTCCTCCATATTCAGCATCCACGGCAGGAAATCAGTGGAGCCGCCATCCGGCGCGCTGCCATGCTTGGGGCCGGCCTGACCGAAAATCGCCAGATCGGAGGTCACGGTGAGGTCAGTCGCCATGCCAATTTCCTGACCTCCGGCGACGCGCATGCCGTTGACCCGGCAGATGGTCGGTTTCTTGCAGTTGAGGATGCCATCGACCATGGCGTTGAACAGATCCATGTACTCGCCGTACTCATTGGGCCGCTTGGAATAGTAGGCCGAATACTCGGCGGTGTTGCCGCCGGTGCAGAACGCCTTGTCACCGACGGCGGTGAACACTGCGGCAACCACGCTGCGATCACCGGAGGCACGCTGGAAGCCGGCGATGACGGCCTTGACCATTTCCGTCGTGTACGAGTTGTACTGAGCCGGATTATTGAGAATGATCCAGGCGGCAAACAACCCGGCAACCGGATTACCCTGCGGATCAAGCACCGGCCTTTTTTCGTAGAGGACGGAAGGCGCTTCAGTGCCGAAATGCTCCTCGCCCATCAGGGCGTGGTCCTTGAGTTCGTTATCGCGGCGCAGCCATTCGAGTGCCATTTTTACCATCTCCTATCAGTTGAAATCGGGCGTCAGGATGACGCGCCGCTTGAGTTTTCCGTGATGCGCTTCGTCGAATACTTCGGCAATCTGGCTCATCGGCCGGGTTTCGACGAATGGCCCCAACTGGATGCGCCCGTCGAGGCACATCGCCAAAACCGCCGGATATTTGTCGGGCGTACAGCCCCAGGTGCCGATGATTTCCGCATCGAAAGCCATCAGCTTGGAAAGCATGTAGCTGGTTTCGTCCGTGCCGTAGCCGACGACGATCAACTTGCCGACGAAGGACAAGAGCGACAGCGCCGTTTCTTGTCCCGGCTTGGTGCCGGTGCATTCAAAAATCTTCCAGCCGGTGTTGGCCGAGACGCCCGCCGCCTTGGCGATGGTCTTGAAGGCTTCCTTCAGCGCCTTGCCATCCATGCCGCGCGGATTGATGGTGGCGTCGGCGCCGAAGCCTTCCATCATTCTGAGTTTTTCTTCATTGATGTCGATGCCGATCACGATCTTGGCGCCAAGACCCTTGGCGACCTGCACCATGAAGCTGCCGACGCCGCCCGCCGCGCCGACCACGACCACCAGATCGCCTTTGCCGACGCCGGCGCGCACCGCCGCCTGGAAAGGCGTTGTCACGGCATCGGCGATCACCGACAGGTGTTCCAGCGGCACTCCCTTGCGATCGCCGACGACGCACAGGAAACGGCCAGGCACGACGATATGGCTGGAATAGCCGCCGTAAATGCCCATTGAATTGCCCGGCATCTTCTGCGCCAGGCAACGGTTGCCGCGCCCGGCATGGCACAAGTCGCATTCGCCGCAGGGAATCACCGCTGGCACGATGACCTCCTTGCCCACCAGTTTGGCATCGCCGCCGATGACGACGCCGCTGACTTCGTGCCCCAGCGACAGGGGCGGCTTCTGGACAGTCGGCACGCCCATGTAGAAATAGGAAAGATCGGTATGGCAAACGCCGCAGCCCTTGATCTCGACGATAACGTCGCCGTTCTGCAGGGCCGGCATGGGAATTCTCGTCCGCGCCAGCTTGCCCGGCTCGGTCATTTGCCAGGTGTCAATGAATTCAGGAATCATAAAGAGGTTCTCCCTTTGTCAGTCATTCAATTCAAGCGTGCGACCACTTGGCCGGGCGCTTTTCCATAAAGGCTGCCAGCCCTTCCTTGGCGTCGGCTGTGACCATCAACTCTTGCAGATAGATGTTCTCGGCGCGCTCAAGGGCCGCCGCGAAAGGCTTGCCCACCGTCTCGCGGATGGCATGGCGGGCGCTGCGCAGGGCCGCGCCGGAGAGCGCCAGGTAGGGCTTGAGAAAGGCTTGCAGATCGCTGGCGAATGATTCGCGGGGGAAAACCCGGTTCACCAGCCCCATCGCCTTGCCTTCTTCGGCGGTGAAATTCTCGCCGCCGAGAATGATCTCCATCGCCCGTGCCGGCCCGACCAGACGCGGCAGCAGCACCGCCGCGATCGGCGGAAACACCGCCAGCTTGATTTCAGGCTGGCCCAATTTGGCCCCGGAGGCGGCGATGATCAGATCACAGGCAATCGCCAGTTCCAGGCCACCGCCCAGGGCGGCGCCGTTGACGGCGGCAATCGAGGGGACTTTCAGGCGGTCAAGGCGTCGAAAAATGCCATGAAAGGTGGCGATCATGGCGTCGACCTTGTCCGGCGTGTGATCGGCAACTTCCACTCCAGCCGAAAACGTTTTCTCGCCAACGCCAGTGATGACCAGCAAACGTACACTCAGGTCGCTGCTGCACAGATCCAGCGCGGTATTGATCTCGGCCATCGTCGGGATGTCGAGCACATTGAAAGGCGGCCGGTTGATGGCCAGCGTCGCCAACCCGTCCACAACGTCATACTTGATGAACTGGAATTCCACCATTCGTCCTTCTCCTTTGTTTGTCTTGCTGCTCTTGTCGGCGGACGTGAAGGGCAACCTTCGGCATCCGCGCCATGTTGTCTGTCGCGGCGTCAGCCAAGGTTTCCCCAAGCCCCGGCCGCCCGTCCGCCCACCCTCAAAACAAATCGTCCAGTTCGTCGCCGCCGCCGGCCGGCATCTTTCCGTATTGCTGCAAATAAGCCTGGATCAGTTGCGACTCGCGCGAGGTGAATAGCGCCGCTTCCTCGAACACGAAGTAACGGGCATCGGCGATACGCCCCAGTTGCTCGCCCAGACCGGCGGCGAGGTTCTCCACTCCCTTGATCATCAACACGTTCTTGTCCGCGTCGAGAAGCTGGAACACCCCGGATTCCGCCGTCACGCCGGCGATGCCCTCGGCCGAGAATTCCAACCAGGATTCCGGCGGCAGCACCGAACTGGCGATGCGCGGCGCGAGATTGCATTTGAAGCAGCGGGATGCCTCGCGACGCGCCCCCGCATCGTCGAAGCCCAATTCGACTTCATCCCAATTGTTCCGTTTGGCGGGTTCGAGCATGATGGGATGCACGCAGCGCTGCTGGTTGAACGCGCCGTCCTTGCCAAGATAAGGCGAGGTTTCCCAGGCGTCGTGGAGCAGTTTTTCCTCGATGTCGCCATCGCCGCCCATTTGCCTGTCCATTGCTGCCGCCGCCACGCGCCCCTGGGCGATGGATTCGATCAGGGTCGAGGGGCCGAGCACGCAATCACCGCCGGCATAGACGCCGGGCCGGCTGGTCAGCATCGAATCCTCGCGCACCGTGATGCGTCCCTTCTTGTCGACGACTACGCCGAAGCCATCAAACTGGCGCGGATACTGGCCGATGGCGGCAATCACCAGATCGACGCCCTCGCTGATCTCGACGCCGGTTGCCAGCGGGCTACGACGCCCGGAAGCATCCGGCTCGCCCAGCTTCATCTCGGCGTAGGTGATGTCCAGTCGGTAGCCGTTGCTGCCCGCCTTGATCTGCTTGGGGGCCAGCAGGTAGCGGACGTTGACCCCCTCCTCGATACAACCGTCAAATTCTTCGTCGCGCGCCGGCATTTCGTCGCGCGTCCGCCGGTACACCATGTCCACGCTCGCCCCCATGCGCCGCGACGAGCGGGCATTGTCGGTGGCCACGTTGCCGCCGCCGATGACCGCCACCTTCTTGCCAGTCTGGATGCCGTCCGGCGTATTGACCAGACCCATCGTCACTGCCTTCAGATAGGTCGGACTATCGACCACGCCGGGCAGATCGTCGCCGGGAATGCCCAGACGGTCGCCGCCTTGGCAGCCGATGCCGATGAAGACCGTGGCGTAGCCTGCGGCGAACAGTTTGTCGACATTCTCGACCGGGCTGTTGTAGCGAAACTCGACACCCAGTTTTTCGACTTCGGCGACTTCATTGTCGATGACATTGACCGGCACGCGGTAAGAGGGAATGCCGTAGCGCGCCATGCCCCCGGCCGCCGGCTGGGCGTCGAAAATCGTGACCTGGTGCCCCTTTTTCGCCAGATAGTAGGCTACCGTCAGGCCCGCCGGCCCGGCGCCGATGACGGCAGCCCTATGACCGGTCGGCGGCAGTTGCTTGGAATGGGCGCGCCACAGGCCGGTATCGTTGTCGGCCGCGATGCGCTTCAACGAACGGATCGACAGCGGATCATCGAGATGACCACGACGGCATGCCGATTCGCACATGGCGAAACAGGCGCGGCCGACAATGCCTGGGAAAGGCAGTTTTTCGCGCACCACCGCAACGGCCTCGCCGTATTTGCCCTCCGCCGCCAGTTGCACGTAGCGCGGCACGTCGATCCCAGCCGGACAGGCCGCTTGGCAGGGTACCTGCGAGGCTTCGACGCGGGCGGGATCAAGCATGCGATCGGTCAGCGCGCCGGTCGGGCAAACGGTGACGCAAGCCTGGCAGAACTTGCAGCCGGATTCGATCAGGGTCGGCGCGATGGTGCCGACGTAACGCCGCACGCCCTGCGCGGTCTGCACCTCCTTGACTTCGAGACAGCCAACGCCGCGCACCTCGTTGCAGGCGACCAGGCAACGGCGGCAATCAATACACAGGTTGTAATCGCGGTCGAAGAAAGGCTCGTCCTTGATGATGGGCAATTGTGCCGGCTTGTAGGTCGGCGTGGTGTTCGGTATGCCAATGTAGTCAGCGACCTTGCGCAGTTCGCAACTGGAAAAAATCGAGCAGCAGCGGGTTTCGGGCGGATTGCCGAACGAGCACTGGGAGCGCGAACAGCCCTCGCGCAAGGGGCAGGTCAGGCAAACGTGCGGGTGGGGGCCGAGAATCTTGGCCAGATTGTCCTGCCGCGCCTTGTTGACCGCAGGGCTGTCGCTGCGCACCGTCATGCCGGCCCTGACCGGCAGGGAGCAGGCCTTGACCAGCCCGACCGTGCCTTCGACCTCGACCAGGCACAGATTACAGCCGCCATCACCTTGGTCGCCACAACCGCGTTGCTGCGCCGGCGGCAGATCCGGGTGGGCGCACAGGGCGGGAATGTAGAGACCGGCAGCCGTCGCGGCATTGAGAATCGAGGAGCCTTCCGGCGCTTCGACCGTTTTGCCATCAATGGTCAGTTGCACGAGGCCGCCAAATTCGCTCATACCCTGGGCGAGACTGGCTTTCCACCACTGGATGGCTACCGGGGACTGTGCTGCTGCCTGCATCTTGACTCTCCTGTCTCGTTCCATTCCGTCAGCGGCGTTCCGCCGCGTAGCCGGGAAAATAGGCGCCCCGGCACTGCCCAGCTCTGACCGCCGCGATAAACTCGGCCATGCAACTCACGACCACGGAAAACTCCGTGGCGCAACGGCCCACGGCCAGCGTCTTGTGGCAATCGCTGCCGCCCAGTGTCGGCAGCGCCATCCGGGTCGCCGCTATGCCGGCGAGTTCGTTGTCGCTGTCGCGGTTGCCGCCGTTGTGAGTTTCGATGGCGGCGATCCCCTGTATTTCCAGCACCCGTTCGAGAAAACCGGCGAAGCCCAGTTCGCGGAAGGGGTGGGCCGGCACGGCGATAGCGCCGCATTCCTGAATGCGCTCGATCACCGGGGCCAGCGGCAGGTAGTTATCCCGTCCCCAGATGTTCCAGCCGTCGTCCTCGACGCCGTAGGCCAGCAAATGACCCTGATCGGTACTGATTTCGACGCCGCGCAGCACCAGCATTCCTTCCTCGCTGCCAATCTTTTCGACCGGCGCCGAGGCTTCGTAGGAGTGATGCTCGGTAATGCACACGGCGTCGATTCCGAGAGATTTGGCGCGCCGGATCAGATCGACCGGTTCGAGCCAATTGTCATGCGAATACTTGGTATGACAATGTGTGTCGATCCACATCGCCGACTCTGGCACTTTGGCCAATCAGGGGAGAGTCAGTTCGAGGTTGATGCGCTTCGATGGCACGAACTTCTGCCGTGAGAAGAATTTTTCCAGCGCGAAGTCGTCCCAACTGACCAGGGTATAAATTTTCTTGACCCCGGCGGCCTTCATGTTCATCGAGAACTGGTCAAGCATTTCGCTGGCAACGCCGTGATTGCGGAAATCCTTATGCACTCCCAGACCGTCGATGGTGGCTGTGGCATCCGAAATGCCGAACTCGCCGAAGAACAGGTAGCCCATCATGAAACCGGCGACCTTGCCGTCGATTTCACAGACCAGGGAGCAGTTGATTTCGGCCTTTTTGCTGAGGATGCTGTTGATCTTCCGCTCGTAATATTCCTGACGGTTTTGCTTGGTTTCCGCTTGGTCGATGGCGACGATGGCCTCCAGGTCGCTTTGCTTCAGGAAGCGCATGATTCGTTTCTGTTGTTTCGGCATTTCTCAATCTCCCGTAAAGTCGGCGTTCGCTCAGGAACTGCCGTTGGCTATTCAATACAATTCCTCGTCCTTCGCCCGCCCCGGTTTGCCCGGCCGGACGTAGATGCTGCCCCAGACCTGATTGCCGCTGGCCGCCGCACCTGCCCCGTCAGGGGCATCGAAGCAGGTGGTGCACCCGCCCGCCGCGGGCTTGGGCGCCTCGAAATATTCGATGTGCACCTCTTGCCCCATGGCCTGATAGTTTTCGGCAATCTCGGAAAGACGCGGCTCGCCGATCGTCGTGCGCAGAACCCAGCCTTCCTGTCGCAAGCGCAAGGCGGGATCGTCGCCGTTACCGCCCGCCGAGCCGCAGGCGGAAGCCGACGAGCAAGACGAGGCGGCAGCGCAGCCGCCGGTGGAAACCCCGGTAGAACAACTGAAACCCGCCGGACTGATCGGAATGACGACTGATTTCTGACTCATGGCTGCCCAGCCTCACCAGGAATGCTTGATCGCGCCCGGCGTGCAGGCGGCGACGCACGGCAGGGCGGCGGCGGTATAGCCGCTGGCCGGCTTGCAATCGGCACAGTCGTAGGCCAAGGTGCGGCAGTTCGGTTTTTTCACCCAGATCACTTCATCGTCGTAGTCGTCGGTGATGACCTCGAACATCTGCTTCGGGCAAGCGTCCAGGCAGGCCCGGCCAACCGCGCAAGCGATGCACTTGTCGGTGTCGATGCTGATGTAATACTCGCCCGATCCGTCCTTGTAACCGTAATTGGCAATCATTTCTCGTTGCTCCTCTCGTGCAGAGTGGGGCGGAGCGGCAAACCGCCCTGCCAGCCGGCATCATTCAGGCTTTCGCGCCCTGTTTCTGCATCAGCGTGTAGCCGAACAACGCGGCTCCCAAGGCGCCAGCGATCTGGCTGTCGATCTTGGTGTCGATGGCCTTGATGCCGAGGAGTTTCTCGATGCGCTTGACGACGCCCGGGTTCTTGGCGATGCCGCCGGTGATAAAGAAGCCTTCCTCGACTCCGATGCGCTCCAGGAGCGAGACGACGCGCTCAGCCATGGCCTGGCAGTAGGCAGCGATCACCTTGTTCTTGGTGTAGCCGGCCTTGAGCAGGGCCAGTGCCTCGGATTTGGCGAACACGACGCAGACCGAGGAAACGGCCTCCGGTTCCTCCGCCACGTCGAAGGAACGCGGCCCCAGTTCGGCGATGGGAATCTGCATCAGGTCGGAGATGACCTCCATGCCACGCCCGGTGCCGGCCGCACATTTGTCGTTCATCAGAAAGTTGGTGACCTTGCCCTTGTCGTCGCAATGAATCGCCTTGCAGTCCTGGCCGCCCATGTCGAGAATGGTGCGCACCTTGTTGCCGCCCATGTAGTTGGCCCCGCGGGCGTGGCAGGCGATTTCGGTGATCGCCTTGTGGGCGAAGGGCACATTGACGCGGCCATAGCCGGTGCCGACGACGTAGTGGATGTCTTCAAGCTTCATGCCGCACTTGTCCATCGCGCCCTGCAGGGCGTTCCTGGCCGAATCCGGCGAGTTGTTGCCGGTGCGCATGCTGTTGAAGCCGTAAAGCTCGCCATCGGCGACCAGCACCGCCTGCGACGAGACCGAGCCGACGTCGATGCCGCAGGTCAGGATCTTGGCCTTGCGCCAATCCTTCGTTTCGTCGATCCAGGCTGTTTCCTGCCAGCGCCAGAATTCTTTTTTCTCGGGCGCACTGGGGGCGTTCACTTCTGCATTCATATCGTTTCCTCCAAAATTTAGTGCTGACGCTCGGCGGCAATCAGGGCGCAGCCCAAGGCGCTGATGTATTCGGGCATTTCCGGCAACGAGATGGAATCGACGTCCATCGCGGTTTTCAGCGACTGGACGAAGCCGTCGTTGTGCACCATGCCGCCGATCAAAACCACCTCGCCCTCGATGCCGACCCGGCGAACCATCGCGCAGACGCGGCTGGCCACCGCATCGAGCACGGCCTTGGCGATGTCTTCCTTGGGCGTCGCGGAGTGAATCAGGGAAACCACCTCGGACTCGGCAAACACCGTGCATTGGGCGTTCATCGGAATGGTTTTGTCGGATTTGAGACTGGCGTCGCCAAACTCCTTCAGCGTCAATTGCAGGGCGCGCGACATCGCCTCGGCAAAGGAACCGGCGCCGGCAGCGCATTTCTCGTTGCCGGCGAAATCGGTCGCCCGACCTTCGGCATCGGTCTTGATGCCGCGGCCTTCTTCGGCGCCGACATCAACGACGGTGCGGCAGTTGGGGAACATGAAATTGGCCCCCTTGGCGCCCGCCGTCATCTCGGTGATGCCTTCACTGGCGAAAGCAACCTGCTTCCTGCCAGCGCCGGTGGCGAACACCGCCTTGACATCGCTGCGTTTGAGACCCGCCGCAGCCAGCGCATCATCGTAGGCTTTTTCGGCGGCCTGATCGGCATCCAGTTCCCCCGGCAGCATCAGATGCGCTTTTTTGACCTTGTCTCCGTCGAGCAGCACCACCTTGACGCTGCGCGAACCCATATCAATACCAGCAGTAATCATGTCGTCAGTCTCCTTGTGTTCAAGCGGCTTGCCGGCGCAAGCCCAGTTGCTCCATGAAGGCATCGACTCGGGCCTGGGTACGCACCTCGTCGAATTCGCGCTCGTCGCCCATGTTGCCCTCGAAAGTCATGATCGGCGTGCCGGTCTTGGCGATGCCCAGGCGGTTTTCCATGATCCCCAGAGACAGCCCCTCGCAGCCGCGATTGAGATGCAGCATGACGCCATCCACCTGCCATTCCTTGATGATGCGCAGCATCATTTCGGTTTTCAGTTCAGGGTTGTAGAAGTGCTGCCACTGCGGCTTGGACAGATTCCAGTCGGCGTACAGACGCAGGGCTGTCTGCCGATCGTTGATCTCGATGCCCTTGTGCCACGGCAACGTGCGGCCGCCCCAGGTACCATCTTCCTTGACCTCCCAGATGCCTTCGAGGGAGAAGGTATAGAGCGAACCGATGGACACCGCGCCGTAGGTTTCGAGGTAACGGAAAATCTTCAGGAAAGACCAGGGCGGCTGCGTGTCGCTCATCAACCGGCAACGCTCGTTGGGCACGGCGGCGATGCCGCGGGCGACGCGATCCTTCACCTCCTCGTACAGCTCGTCGTAAAAATCGGCGCACCATTGCGAGGATTTCGACAGCGTCGCCAGCACGTACAGCGAGTACATCGTCTTTTCATCGAGCGGTGCCGGTTTGACCTTGTTCAGGGCGCAGATGTCGGCCCAGCGGCTGGTCGAGCGCATTTCATTCTTCACCGCCTTGATGAACAACTCATCGTCGAAGCGGCGGCCAGTCGTCTTTTCGAGAAACTCGATGCCGTCATTGAGCTGGCCGACAACGTAATCGAGACGGGAGTCGGTCAGATCCTTGTGCGGGCCAACGCCGACGTCGACGTAGAACTGCGGCACCTGCTCGATCTTGGCGACATGCTGATACCACTTGGCGTGCGAGCAGCAAATCTGGCTCTGGAAGATGAAATCCGGCTTCGGAAATTCGCCGCCGAACAGGTATTTGTTGTTATGCATGCCGCCCCAGTAAATGCGCATGTAGGAGCAGAGGTCGCGGGCGAAACCGTGGGCTTCGGCGGCGTCCATGCACTCCTTGGCGAATTTGCGGTCATGCGACACCGCTGCGGCGTAAGGCTCGCCGGTCAGCGAGTACACATCGGTACCGAGGCCGGCGGGCAGCGCATCGAGCGCCCAGGCCGAACCCGACCAGCGCAGGCCGCCCTTTTCCTTGGCCAGGGCGTAATCCCGATAATACTGCTCGCGCAACGCCTTGGCCTTGCCCCAGAGTTTCAGCGGCTCGCTCGGATATTGTGGTGACATCGTCATTTGATCTTTTCTCCTGCGCAATCAGAACAATTCGTCTTCCGTCAGCGTTTCGAGGAAAGCCTCGACACGGATACGGAAAGGGCCAATCGGGTTGGTGATGTCGAATTCCAGGAACAGCGTCGGAATCCCGTTTTCCTCTAGGTACCGCTTGAGATCCGGGTAATCGCCCTCGTGCGGATCGCAGAATTTCTGTTGCAGGAAAATCGCGGCGCGAGCGTTGAATTCCTTGGCCAGACCCAATACATGGTCATAACGGGTATGCAGCGGGTAATCCTTGGTCGGGCAGGCCGGGCGATCGCAATAGCGGTCGGCGATAGCCTTGATCGGGTCGTCGTCCTTTTTCGATTCGTTCCAGAAATAACGGGTACCGGAACACTGATCGTCGATGACGATGGTGCCGCCGACCGACTCGATCATGTTCATGAAAGCGAGATCGTCGTTTTCCGAACCAATGGTCATGAAACGGATGCCCTCGGGGCGATTCAGCTTGCGCATCGGCAGCGCCGCCAGCACTTTCTTCAGTTGCTCGTTGTGCTCGCGCTTGTCGACGAACTGCGCGGTCAGCGCCGCCAGCAGGCATTCGACGCCGGTCACTTGCGGGTCGGTCGCCTTGCGATACTCGAACAGCTCGCGCAGCAGACGGCGGTTTTCGTCGACGACGGCCAGCGCCTCCGTGAGCATCGCGCTGGTCAGCGTCTTGCCGGTCAATACCTGAATGAATTCACGGAAAGATTGCACCTCGGCGTAGTGCGCCTTGCGGGCATGCGGCGACTGCACCTCGTTGGGCATCGGGATGAAATAATCCCATTGCACGCTCGGCACATGCAGACGCCAGGAACCGAAAGTCTGCCGGTACTGGATGCACGACTGTGCCAGCACGACGCCCTCGGCGTAATCGAACCGGCCCAGCAGGCCCTGCGCCAGAGAATCGCGACAGAACGGGCAGAACATCCCGAAAATGTGCGGTTCTGTCACATTCTGTGGCTCATGCGCCCCCAGCACCCGTACCGGCAACATCCCGGCGGCAAGCAAAATCTCCTCCGGAGTATAGGTACACATCGTCGCCACCACCTGCCCTCCGGTACGAGCTTTCCAGGCGCGCGCATAGTCGTGCCGCTTTTCATACCAGTTCTTGAACTGATCAAACAATCCATCGCTCATTGGTATCTCCACTCCTTCGCTCATTGAGTTCATGCCGGCCTGATGCACCGGCCAATCAGAAATATATTCCCCTTGGTGCACAATAGTGCAATATACAGAGAACAAGGCAGGAAATGTTGACCTGGGTCAACAGATCGTCAGAACGGGGTTTTTCAACGCCAGCCAGGCGCGGAAGCTCGCGCCTGGCGCCGCCGACCAAACCGGCCGCGAGCCAGCCGCTCAGGCGGCAAGCCGGTTGAGAATTTCGGCGAAGCTCTCGGCGACCTGGGCGCCAGTGGTGTCGATGGTGAAATCCGCTTTGCGATACATCGGCTCGCGGCCATCGAGGATGCGCTGCAAATCCTTCAGCGCCTGGCGGTCGTCGCCCATCATCGGTCGCCGGTCGCCCTGCTCGATGACGCGCGACAGATGCTCGGCCGGGCTGGCCTTGATCCAGATCGTGCAACAGTTGGTCAATAACTCGTCGAACGTGACCGCTTCGGTAACGATGCTGCCGCCAGCCGACATCACGAAGGCATCGTATTCAGCCAGAATCCATTCCAGCGCCCGCCGCTCATAACGCCGGTAGGCCGCTTGGCCGTAAAGGGAAAAAATTTCCGCCAGCGGCACGCCCGCCAGTTTCTCGATGACGCTTGCCAGTTCGACGAAGCGCACCCGCCTCCGCTCAGCCAGCATCCGGCCCAGGGTGCTTTTGCCCGCACCACGCAGACCGATGAGGGCGATGCGGTCGCGCCGCCCGTCTTTTTCAAAGGCGCTCATCAGCAACTGACGGGCGCTGCCCAACTGCGCCGCCGTCAACCGCGACAGGTATTCAATCAGCAAGGTGAGTTCGGGCGAGCGCTCACTGTCGACGCGAACAACATCTTCCAGCGGCATCGCCAGTGCCTGCGCAACCCGGCGCAGCCGCGCCACTGAGATATTGCCGTCGCCGGCCTCCAGTTTGGCGAGAAAACGCAGCGACACCCCGGAGCCGCGCACCAGATCGGCTCGCGTCATGCCGCGCCGCAGACGCAGATCGTGGATACGCTCGCCCAGGGCACGCAAATAATCGCGCCGATCCTCATTGTCCATGGGTGAATCATCGTCGCCCGCTGAATCCAGATTCTTGTCTTTCATGATGGACGTGGTTCAACTCGTTTCGCACGAAACGTGCACTATAATTCGTTTGCTATTCCAACCCAAAGGCTTCTCGATATATTTCCGCCTCTCCCACCAGCCAGTCCCGAAAGGCGTGGAACAGCGGAGATTCGGAATGCTGTTCGGGGAAGATCAGATAATACGCTCTGTCGCTGAAGCATTCGTGTTCGACAGGGATTACCAGCCGGCCATCGCGGATTTCTTCCTCAATCAGCATCGGAGGGATCAGGGCTACGCCCATGCCGGCCATCACGCCCTGCGCCAGCATGCTGAACAGTTCAAAACGCGAGCCGGTCATGTCGTGGGGCACGCGCAGCCCAAACGACGAAAACCACTGCCGCCAGGCATAGGGGCGCGTCGCCTGTTGCAGCAGGGGCAGGGCGGCGATGGCCTCGGCGCTCCTTTCGGCCAGCAGCGGCAGCAATTGGGGGCTGATCACCGGAACCAGCTTCTCGCGCATGAGAAAGATGGAGCGGGTGCCCGGCCAGTTGGCGTCGCCACAGTAAATTGCCGCGTCGAAATCGCTCCCCTGAAAGGCGAAGGGACGGGTGCGATTGTTCAGATTGACCGCAGCATCGGGGCGCATTTGCAGAAAATCGCGCAGGCGCGGCAGCAGCCATTTGGTTGCAAAGGAAGGAACCACGGCCAGATCCAGTATCCCGCCCTGGCCCCGGCGGGTCATGATCGACAGAGTGTCGCGCTCCACCTCGTCCAGGCGAGCGGCGATCAGGCGGCTGTAGGAAAGCCCCGCCTCCGTCAGCTTCATGCCGCGCCGGGTGCGGCGAAACAGGGGTAACCCGAGAAATTCCTCAAGCCCCGCCATCTGACGGCAAATGGCGCTATGGGTCAAAGACAGCTCCTCGGCTGCCCGGGAAAAGCTTTCGTGCCTGGCCGCCGCATCAAAGGCGATCATCGCGGCGGTGCTGGGAATTTTACGGCGCATAATGCCAAATCTTAGTTGTGCGATTTATGCACATTTTGGTGAAAATTTATCGTTTGCACAAGCCAGATGCCCTCTCTACGATGGATACATTTGCGTGCTGGCCGCATGAGTTTGCCGTACCTATTCGCCGCAAACCAATCCATTCATTTTGTTTGACGAGGAGAACAGCAATGGCTGCAAACAAGGCCGCCGCCTTCAACTGGGAAGACCCCTTCGCTCTCGATGCGCAGTTGACGCAAGAGGAGCGCATGATCCGCGATACGACGTTTGATTACTGCCAGGGCAAACTCCAGCCGCGCGTTCTCGAAGCCTTCCGCCACGAGCGGACGGATCGCGCCATCTTCAATGAAATGGGCGAACTCGGCCTCCTTGGCCCGACCATCCCCGAGCAATACGGCGGCGCCGGGCTGGGTTATGTCGCCTACGGCCTGATCGCCCGCGAAGTCGAGCGCGTCGATTCAGGCTATCGCTCGATGATGAGCGTCCAATCCTCGCTGGTCATGGTGCCAATCAACGAATTTGGCACCGAGGCGCAGAAGCAGAAATATCTGCCCAAACTGGCGACGGGCGAATGGGTCGGCTGCTTCGGCCTGACCGAACCCAACCACGGTTCCGACCCCGGCTCGATGATTACCACCGCCCGCAAGGTTCCCGGCGGTTACCGGCTGAACGGCGCCAAGATGTGGATCACCAATTCGCCCATCGCCGATGTTTTTGTCGTCTGGGCGAAAACCGACGACGGCCAGATTCGTGGCTTCATTCTGGAAAAAGGAACCAAGGGCCTGTCTGCCCCGGCCATCCACGGCAAGGTCGGGCTGCGCGCCTCGATCACCGGCGAAATCGTCATGGACGACGTGTTTGTCCCCGACGAGCAATACATGCCCGGCGTGCGCGGCTTGAAGGGGCCGTTCACCTGCCTCAATTCCGCCCGCTACGGTATCGCCTGGGGCGCACTCGGGGCCGCCGAGGATTGTCTGCGCACGGCGCGCCAGTATGTGCTCGACCGTAAGCAATTCGGCCGCCCGCTGGCCGCCAATCAACTGATCCAGAAAAAACTGGCCGACATGCTGACCGAAATCTCGCTCGGCCTCCAGGCTTGCCTGCGTCTGGGCCGAATGAAGGACGAAGGCCATCCGCCAGTCGAACTGACATCGATCGTCAAGCGTAATTCCTGTGGCAAATCGCTGGAAATCGCCCGCGTCGCCCGCGACATGCTGGGCGGCAACGGCATTTCCGATGAATTCTCGGTCATCCGCCACATGGTCAATCTGGAAGTCGTCAATACCTATGAAGGCACGCACGACATCCACGCCCTGATCCTCGGCCGGGCCATCACCGACATTCCGGCATTCGCCAATTGAGCGCCGCGACCGCTCCATGCTCGCATGGAGCGGTCATTTCGATGGGAATGTCTGAACTTGACTCGCATCATTCCCGCAGCGGTCAGGCGGAAATGACAATGGGTGCCAATAAAGACCAAACTGGTCGTTCCCTTTTCAAAGGAGCCATGTCATGCCCCGTCTGACCCAGATACTCGAAGATCATCACAGCCGCTGCGACGACAGCTTCGCCGCCGCCGAAGCCGCCGTGCAAGGCAAGCGCTGGCAAGAAGCAACGGCACACTACCAAGCCTTCCACGCGGGCATGGAGAGCCATTTCAGCGCCGAGGAAACCCTGCTTTTCCCGACGTTTGAATCCGCCACCGGCGAAAGCGGCGGGCCGACGCAAGTCATGCGTGGCGAGCACACCCAGATGCGCGCCCTGCTCGCCGCCATGGCCGAAGCGATTGAAGCCAGGGACGCCGACGAATACGCCGGCCAGGCGGAAACCCTGCTAATCATGATGCAGCAGCACAATCTCAAGGAGGAGAACATCCTCTACCCCATGTGCGACAGCGCCATCCCCCCGGCTGACGGCCAACGGCTGATGAACGAAATCCAGCAGGCACTCCGCTAGAGCGCTTGCCAATCAAATGCCGGCAATTTTCGTTGGTGCGCGTTCATTGCTCCCCTCTCCCGCTTGTCGGAGAAGAGCTGCCGCCCGATCATGCTAGCGCTCTCATTCGAGCAAGCCCCGCCGATTTCCGTCCCGACGCGCTTTTTTCTCACCGCGCCGCTGTTCGGCATCCTGGCCGGGTTTCTCCTGCTGGCTCAGGGAGGCGATGCGCTCGCAACGCGCTGGGCGCCGGCAAGCCTCGCACTGACCCATCTATTCACCACCGGCGTCATGCTGCAAGCCATGTGTGGCGCCCTGCTGCAATTCATTCCAGTGGCAGCCGGCGGCAACATCTGGCGGCCGCGCCTGATCGCCTGGCTGGTTCACCCCGCTCTGTGCGCTGCCACGCTGCTGTTCGCTGGCGCTTTTCTCGGTCAGCGCCCGCTGCTGCTCGACGCGGCGGCCACCCTCTTTGCCTTCGCTCTGAGCATTTACGCGCTGGCCGTCGGCGCGGCAATCTTCCGGGATGTCGGCAAAAACGACACGATCACGGCGCAGCGCCTGGCCATCGGCGGTTTGATCGTCACCGTCGCCACCGGCGTGCTGCTGGTGCAGGCGTTGCAAGGCCGGGTCGCTCTGCCCGTCATTCGGACCGTCCACGTACACGTCGTCTGGGGGCTGGTAGGCTGGGCCGGCGTGCTGCTCATCGGC
>WQUQ01000291.1 GCA_009782025.1 Desulfobulbus sp.
TGGCGATGGGTTTCGCTGCGCTCTACCCATCTTACGCTTGCTAAAAGCATGTGCACTTATACTGCAAATACCGTCCTTTTGTTGTCAAAGGTCCTTGCGGCTCAAGGCGAAATGATTTGTTTTCAACGTTACATTTTATTCGGCATGCTTCAAAGTCTGATATTCTTTCCGGCAAAAATCGAGCTATGAGAAGAGAAATAGCTGGAATAGCCAAGAATACACAGAAAATTAATAATTTTATTTTTATTGGGACATCTCCTTTTTGGGGGGAAGATCCCGATGTTTTATTCCAGAACATACCAGTCGAGTCTCCTGCAAAGCTAATTTTTCAGCAAGCGTGGATGGGTGCAGCGTCCAGTCGCTCGGCCTTGAGTTGCGGCTCAAGGCAAATCGATAATACAAGGATGGGTAGAGCGCAGCGAAACCCATCAATCAATTCAACCATCAACATCTTTCACCAAACCCCCCATTATCCTGAGACAAATTACCTGCCCAATCCATTGGACAAATACCCTGCCTGACATAGCGGGAAAAGGGGTCGTTTTCGATTTGGTTTTCAGCATCATCTCTCTGCAACAGCTACTTCCGAATCCTCTCCAGAAACCGGGCGGGCGTCATGATTTCCAGATTCTCGACAGCGGTCACCACAAGCAAATCCTGGTCGCCTGTTATCAGCCATGCCGCCTTGCCAGACAACGCCAAATGAATAAATTTATCATCATCCGGGTCGCGGCTGAACGTTGTGGTCGATGGCTCGGGAGTGATCCATAGTGCGGCGGCGCGCATGTCATGGAAGATCGCGCGGCGTTGCTCCAGACTGAGATAACGGTCGAATTTCGGTCGCCATAAGCGCGTTTGCAATTCTTCAAATGTATCGGGTGAGAAAAGCAGGGTTGTATTCGCCAACGCCCAATCGACGCATTGGGCCGGAACCGATGCGGGAATCAGCGCCGCGCTGATGAGCACGTTTGTGTCGATGACGACGCGGTCAACTTTCATCGGCCAGCAATCGCTCCAGTTCATGCGCTGTCAACCCGGCCTGGGCTGCTAATTCCGCCGTGCCGGCCAGCGTGCCGCGCAGACGATTGGCATAGAATTGACGCATCGCACCATAATCCTCGGGCGAGACGATGACGCCTACCACGCGGTTGTGGCGGGTAACTTGCACGGGTTCACGCTGGGCACAATCCAGTAGCTCGCCAAAGCGTGTTTTAGCATCGTTCGCGGTATAGGTCAGCATGGTTAATCCTCGCAGAGTATGGATGATCTGATGTGATTTTAGACGAATCGTTCGATTTGGTCAGAGAAGAGCGTCCAGCGCGTAAGCCTGTTTCGGCATCAATGGAACATTCCGGGTCATGGTGCGTTTTCGCCAATTGGCGGGGTGGTGGATTCAGGGGCAGCGAGATACGCTGCGGCGCGGCGGGCTTCGATTTCAGCGGTTGCCTGTTGCTGCTCGGGCGTCAGCGACTCGGTGTTTTTCGGTTGCGCGGCTTCGCGTTGTGCTCTGGCACGTTCCATCGCCGCCTGGATGGCGGCTGTTTTGGCTGCTTTTTCGGCATCGGCTGGCGCTTCGCCGCTGGCCTCGGTCGCCTTTCTGCTGACTTGGCTGGCGGCGGCTTTGGCTAGTCTTTCGGCCTTCTCGGATTTTTCGCGTTCGTCGCGCAACTGCTTGAATTCGTAGCGGGCTTTGGCTTCGTCGGCAGCGTTCTTTTCGCGTTCGCGCGCCCAGATTTCGCTCTTGGCGAAGCGGAAATAATCGACCAGCGGAATGCGCGACGGGCAGACGTAGGCGCAGCAGCCGCATTCGATGCAGTCGAACAGGGCGTATTCCTGCGTTTTGCCGAAATTTTTGGCGCGGGCGAACCAGTACAGTTCAAAGGGCTGCAATTCGTGCGGGCAGACTTCGGCGCAGGCGCCGCAGCGTATGCACGGCATTTCCGGCGGCTTGGGCGGGAACAGGCGCGGCGAATGGGCGATCAGGCAGTTGGTGGCCTTGACTACGGGGGCGCGGCCATCGGGGACGAGAAAGCCCATCATCGGCCCGCCCATGATGATGCCGTCGGTATCGGGCAGCGGCCCGGCCAGGGCCAGCGCCTCATCCATCGGCGTGCCGAGCAGGACTTCGTAATTGCGCGCCTCGCGGACGTTGCCGGTGAGCGTGACCAGCCGCGACAGCACCGGTTCGCCGTGGGCGATGGCGCGCCAGGCGGTTTGCGCGGTGGCGACGTTGAAGCATTGCACGCCCATGTCGGTCGAGCGTTTGGCGGCCGGCACTTCCTTGCCGGTCAGCACGCGGATCAACTGCTTGGCGCCGCCGGCCGGGTAGCGCGTCGGCACCTCGATGACCGCGAAATTCTCGCCGGCGGCGGCAACCGCGGCGCGCAGGGCGGCGGCGGCTTGTGGCTTGTTGTCCTCGATGCCGATCAGCACTTTTTGCGGCTGCATCAGGTCGCGGAAGATGCCGGCGCCGCGCACCACGTCATCGGCGCGTTCGCGCATCAGCACGTCGTCGCAGGTCATGTACGGCTCGCATTCCGCGCCGTTGATGACCAGTTCGCCCATCGGCACGTTTTTCGCCGGCGTCGTTTTGCCATGCGTCGGGAAAACCGCGCCGCCGAGGCCGACGACGCCGGAGCGTTGCAGGTAGCGGCGCACTTCGTCCGGGCTGGCGGCGGCGTGGTCGAAGGGCTGGCGCTCGATCCAGCGTTCCGCGCCATCCGGCTCGATGACCACGCACAGGGCGTCGAGGCCGGAAGGGTGGGGCTGGACGTGCGGGGCAACGGCGACCACCGTGCCCGAGGTCGGCGCATGCACGGCGGACGAGATCCAGCCGTCGGCTTCGCCGATCAACTGGCCTTTCAACACCTTGTCGCCAACCGCCACCACCGGGCGCGGCATGCCGCCGATGCTCTGGTGCAGCGGCACGATCAGGCGCGAGGGCAGCGGCGCGAGGGCGATCGGCAGACTGGCCGACTGCGCCTTGTGGGTCGGCGGTTTGACCCCGCCCTTGAATTTGAACAGGCTGAACGCCATCAGGCCGCCGCTTTCTTGTACGGCGCGGGCCGGATGGAGACCACGGGATGCTTCCACTTCCAGGTCTCGATGTTCTCGGCGATGGGCTGCATGACGATGCACTCGACCGGGCAGGGCGGCAGGCACAGTTCGCAGCCGGTACATTGGCGGACGATGACGGTGTGCATCTGCTTGGCCGCGCCGACGATGGCGTCCACCGGGCACGCCTGGATGCACAGGGTGCAGCCGATGCAGGTGGCCTCGTCGATGACGGCGACCGCCTTCGGCTTTTCTTCGGCGTCGAGCGGCTTGACCTCGCGGCCGAGCAGGTCGGCCAGGCGCTGCACGCCTTCCGCGCCGCCCGGCGGGCAGCGATTGATGTCGGCCTCGCCCTTGGCGATGGCTTCGGCATAGGG
>WQUQ01000292.1 GCA_009782025.1 Desulfobulbus sp.
GCCTCGCGCACCTCCTTGATGCCCGAGAACACGGCCGACAACGCAATGAACTCGCAATCGAACTGCGTCGCCATCATCCGCGCCAGCGTCGTCTTGCCGACGCCGGGCGGCCCCCAGAGGATCATCGAATGCGCCTGGCCGGACTCGAAAGCCAGGCGCAAGGGCTTGCCCGGCCCGAGCAGATGCTGCTGACCAATCACCTCGTCCGGCGTTCGCGGCCGCAACTGCTCGGCCAGCGGCGCGCCGGCCGGCAGAGTCTCTGGCTGCTGCAAAAACAAATCGCTCAAAACAGGATCCTCACCGGCAACACCCCATCAATCGCGCCAGTGTACCGCCAGACCCTGCTAGGCTACGCATTTCTGCATGAGACAAAGCGATGACCCTCAACGATTGGCTAAGCCATCTCGAAAGCCTGCATCCCAGGGGGCAGGCGGGGATTGAACTGGGGCTGGAGCGCGTCCGCGCGGTCAAGGCGCGGCTGGGGCAGGCGCAGCGCTGCCCGGTCATCACCGTCGGCGGCACCAATGGCAAGGGGTCGACCTGCGCTTATCTGGAAAGCATACTCGGCAAGGCGGGTTTCCGGGTCGGCTGTTACAGTTCGCCGCATTTGCTGGCTTACAACGAGCGGGTTCGCATCAACGGCGCGCCGGTGGGCGATGCGGCGCTGTGCGCCGCGTTTGCAAAAGTCGAGGCGGCGCGGCTGGCGAGCGGGGCGGCGCTGACTTATTTCGAGTTCGGCACGCTGGCCGCCTGGGAGGTTTTCGCCGCCGCCGGCATCGAGGCGGCGGTGCTGGAGGTGGGTCTCGGCGGGCGGCTCGATGCCGTCAATATCTATGAGCCGGATGTCGCCATCGTCACTACCGTGGCGCTCGATCATACCGATTGGCTGGGCGCCGACCGCGAGGCAATCGGTTTTGAGAAGGCGGGCATCTTTCGCGCCGGCAAGCCGGCTTTGTGCGCCGATCCCGCTCCGCCGCAGAGCCTCCTGGCCCATGCGGCGGCGATTGGCGCCGATTTGCGTCTGTTGGGCCGCGATTTCGGTTTTACGCGGCCAGCGCCCGACGCTGGCGAAAATCGCCTGCAATGGCGCTGGTGGCGCCGCAGCGGCGAGCAAGTGCGCCGGCGTTCGCTGGCCTGGCCCGGCCTGCGCGGCCCGGTGCAGTTGGCCAATGCGAGCGTGGCGCTGGCGGCGCTGGAAGCGATCGCCGACAAGCTGCCGGTGACCATGCAGGCCATTCGTCAGGGCTTGATCGAAACCGAATTGGCCGGCCGTTTTCAGGTGCTGCCCGGCAAGCCGGCGATTGTTCTCGACGTTGGCCACAATCCGCAGGCGATCAGGACGCTGGCCGACAATCTGGACGGCATGGGCTTCTTCGAGCGCACGCAGGCGGTGGTCGGCATGCTCGCCGACAAGGACATCGCCGGCGCGCTGGCGGCGCTGCGCGGTCGCGTCGATGTCTGGCACGCGGCGACGCTGGGCGGGCCGCGCGGCGCGGCGGCGGAAAAACTGGCCGCCATCATCGCCGCCGGCAAACTGGGCGGCGAGATCGTCTGTCATCCCTCGGCCACCGGGGCGATGCAGACGGCTCAAAGGCAGGCCGGCGAAAGTGATAGAATCGTGGCCTTTGGTTCGTTCTACACGGTGGCCGAGGCGCTTGTGGCGCTGCACCGGAAAACCTGATTCATGGAAGACAACGACGCCCAGTTGCAACTCGAAAAGCGCGCCCGCCGCCGGCTGGTCGGGGCCGTCGCGCTGGTTTCGGTCATCGCCGTGGTGCTGCCGATGGTCATGGATCGCGACCCGAACCCGGTCATGCCGGATGTCGACATCCGCATTCCCGGCCAGAATGAGCAGCCGTTCACGCCGCGCCTCGCCGACAAACCCGTTGCCTCCCCTGCGCCGGCGGCCCGCCCGGCCGAACCGGCCCCGGCCGTCGAGCCGAACGCCAGGGTGCTCGAAACAAGCCGCGATAAGGAGGGCGCTAAGGAGGGTGACAGGCCGGCCGCGAAGTTGCCTGCGAAGTTGCCTGCGAAGTTGCCTGAAAACCCGCCCGAAAAACCCGCCGCCAAGCCGGCGGAAAAACCGCCAGAAAAACCGGCGGCCAAGCCAGCCAGCCCGCCCGCCGACAAAGCCGTGGAAAAACCGGCGGAGAAGCCCGCCGACAAAGCCGCTGACGAAGCCCGCCGCGCTGCCGCCATTCTCGCCGGCCAGTCGGGCGATGAGCCGGCGGCCAGCGCGGCCGGCGAATATCTGGTGCTCATCGGCGCTTTCAGCAACGAGGCCAATGTCCAGAATCTCAAAACCAAGCTCGGCGAGCAGGGCATCAAGGTGCACACCGAACCGCTGGATACGCCGCAGGGCCGCAAGACGCGCGTGCGCGCCGGCCCCTTTGCGAGCCGCGAGGCCGCCGAGAAGGCGCTGGCGAAAATGCAGAAAATCGGCGTTTCGGGCGTGGTCGCGCCACGTCCATGACCATTTTTGACTACGTGACCCTCGCGGTGATCGGCTTGTCCCTGGTGTTTGGCTTGTGGCGCGGCGTGATCGGCGAAATGATCGCCCTGGTCGCCTGGATTGCCGGCATTTTCGCCGCCATCGAATTCGGTCAGGAGGCCGGCCAGGCGTTGCTGCCCGGCGTTGGCGATCCGGCGGTGCGTGCGTTGGGCGGTTGTGTGGTGGTTTTTCTCGGCGTGCTGCTGGCCATGTCCCTGGTGCGGCTGGCCGTGCGCAGCATGGTCAAGGCGCTCGGCCTGACGGTCTCGGATCGGCTGCTCGGCATGGTCTTCGGGCTGGCGCGCGGCATCCTGGTGATGATGTTCCTGGTCGGACTGGGCGGCATGACCGCCGCGCCGAAGCAGGACTGGTGGCGGCGGGCGGCGCTGGCGCCGCCGCTGGAAACCGCGGTATTGATCGCCCGGCCCTGGCTGCCGGACGATCTGGCGAAACGGATTCGATTCAGTTAGGCGGAACAACTATGTGCGGGATTCTCGGGGTCATGGCGACGACGCCGGTCAACCAGTTGCTTTACGACGGCCTGATGGTGCTCCAGCACCGCGGCCAGGATGCGGCGGGCATCGCCACGGCCGAAGGCAACACCTTTCATCTGCAAAAAGGGCCGGGGCTGGTGCGCGACGTGTTCCGCACCCGCAACATGCGCGCCCTGCCGGGCAACTGGGGCATCGGCCACGTCCGCTACCCGACCGCCGGCTCGGCCTACAACTTCGCCGAGGCGCAGCCGTTCTACGTCAATTCGCCCTTCGGCATCGTGCTCGGCCACAACGGCAACCTGACCAATGCCGAGCAGTTGACCGAGGAGATGTTCCGTCTCGACCGCCGCCACATCAACACCCATTCCGATTCCGAAGTGCTGCTCAACGTGCTGGCGCACGAGTTGCAGACGGCGGCGCACGGCTACGAACTCGATGTCGATAGCATCTTCCAGGCCGTGGCCGGCGTCCATCGCCGCTGCCGCGGCGCGTATGCCGTGGTCGCCCTGATCGCCGGTTACGGCCTGTTGGCTTTCCGCGACCCGCACGGCATCCGGCCACTGATCTATGGCGAGAACCCGACCGAACAAGGGATGGAATACCTCGTCGCCTCCGAGTCGGTCGCCCTCGACACCCTGGGTTTTCAGGTGGTGCGCGACATCGAGCCGGGCGAGGCGATCTTCGTCGATCTCAACCACCAGTTGCACAGCCGCCAGTGCGCGCAGCAGCCGATGTATGCGCCGTGCATTTTCGAGTACGTCTATCTGGCCCGCCCGGATACCGTCATCGACGGCGTTTCGGTTTATGAGTCGCGCCTGGCGATGGGCGAACTGCTGGCCGAGAAGATTCGCGCCAACATTCCGGTCGACCAGATCGACGTGGTCATTCCGATTCCCGATTCCAGCCGGCCGTCGGCGATGCAACTGGCGCAGGCGCTGAACATTCCGTTCCGCGAAGGTTTCGTCAAGAACCGCTACGTCGGCCGCACCTTCATCATGCCGGGCCAGGCGATGCGCAAGAAATCGGTGCGCCAGAAGCTCAATACCGTCGGCCAGGAATTCAAAGGCAAGCGCGTGCTGCTGGTCGATGATTCCATCGTCCGCGGCACGACCAGCCGCGAGATCGTCGAGATGGCGCGGGCGGCGGGCGCGACCCGCGTTTATTTCGCTTCCGCCGCGCCGCCGGTGCGCTATCCCAACGTCTATGGCATCGACATGCCGACGCGCGCCGAACTGATCGCCACCGGCCGCAGCCAGGCCCAGATCGCCGCCGAGATCGGAGCCGACGCGCTGGTCTATCAGGACATCGAGACGCTCAAACAGTCGATCACCCGGCTGCGCCCCGACCTGAACGTGTTCGACGCCTCCTGTTTCGACGGTTGCTACATCACCGGCGACATCGACGACTACTACCTCGACGCCATCGAAAACCTGCGCAGCAACAAACCGGCCAAGAGCGGCGAGGACGATGGCGAGGGCCACGCCTCGCAGCAGATGGCGCTCGGCCTCGGCGACGACGGAGCGGAAGCATGAGCGAGCAGCCGGATTACCGTCCCGAAACGCTGGCCGTGCGCGCCGGCCAGGAGCGCAGCCCGTTCGGCGAGCACTCCGAGGCGCTGTATCTGACTTCCAGCTTCGTCTTCGAGAATGCGGCGCAGGCCGCCCGGCGCTTTTCCGGCGAAGAGGAGGGCAATGTCTACGCCCGCTTCTCCAACCCGACCGTGACTTTTTTCGAGGAGCGCCTGGCCGCTCTCGAAGGGGCCGAGGATTGCGTCGCCACGGCCAGCGGCATGGCGGCGATCATGGCCCTGTGTCTGGCGCACCTCAAGCAGGGCGACCACATCGTCGCCTCGAACAGCCTGTTCGGGGCCACCGTGCAGCTTTTCTCCAACATCTTGTCGCGCACCGGCATCGCCACCACCTTCGTCGCCCAGACCGACCCGGCGGCCTGGGCGGCGGCGATCCGCCCCGAAACCCGGCTGTTCTTCCTCGAAACGCCGTCCAACCCGCTGACCGAGATCGCCGACATCGCCCGTCTGGCCGACATCGCTCATGCCCAAGGCATCCTGCTCGCCGTCGATAACTGCTTCTGCACGCCGATTCTGCAAAAACCGCTGGAACTGGGCGCCGATCTGGTCATCCATTCGGCCACCAAATATCTCGATGGCCAGGGCCGGGTGCTCGGCGGCGCGGTTTGCGGCCCGCGAAAATTGACCGAAGACGTGTTCAAATACCTGCGCACCGCCGGCCCGACGCTCTCCGCCTTCAACGCCTGGGTGCTGCTCAAAGGCCTGGAAACGCTGAAAATCCGGCTCGAAGCGCAAGCCGCCAGCAGCGCCCGCCTGGCCGCCTGGCTGGAAGCGCATCCGCGTGTGGCGCGCGTCTTTTACCCCGGCCTCGCCTCGCATCCGCAACACGAATTGGCCTGCCGCCAGCAGCGCTCCGGCGGTGCCATCGTCTCCTTCGAGGTCAAGGGCGGCCGCGCCGAGGCGTGGACGGTGGTCGACCACTGCCGTCTGCTGTCGATTACCGCCAATCTCGGCGACGCCAAGACCACCATCACCCACCCCGCTTCCACCACGCATGGCCGCATCAGCCCCGAAGCGCGGGCCGCCGCCGGTATCAACGAAGGTCTGCTGCGCGTCGCCGTCGGCCTGGAAGCGGTGGAAGACTTGCAGGCCGATCTCGAACGCGGTCTGGCCCTGATCGGCGCATGAAACCCCGCGTCACGGTCGACCGCCTGCAACCCGGCGTCTTTATCGCGCTGGACGAGGTGCGCTGGCTCGATCATCCCTTTTTGCTCAACCGCTTTCGCCTGAGCAACGAGGAACAGATCCGGGTGCTGCACGGTCTCGGCCTGGAATCGGTCGAATGGGACCCGGAGCGCAGCACCGCCGAGCCGTTGCCGGAAGCGCAGATCGTCGAGGCCGAGGTCGATTTTTCCGCCTCGGTGATCGATTCGATGCTCGACATCAAGCGTTCGCGCAGCGAGCGGGTGCGCCTCCAGCGCGAGGGTCTGGCGCGCTGCGAGCGCCTGTTCGAGCAGGAGGCGACCAGCGTCGGCGAAATCCTGCGCGATCTGAACAGCCGCCCGAACGACGCCTGCGGCCGGGCCAAAAGCACGGTCGGCCGGCTGGTCGGCGGCCTGCTCGACGCCGAAAGCGTGGCTGTGCATCTGGTCAACCTGAAGGTCAGGGAACCCGGCCCGGCGCACCATGCCATGAACGTCGTCGTGCTCTCGCTGCTGCTCGGCAAGGCGGCCCGGCTCAGCGAGGAGGAGATGCGCTGGCTCGGCCTGGGCGCGATGTTCCATGACATCGGCAAGCAGGACGTGCCGGCCCGCGTGCTGCGCAATGCGCAGCGTCCGCCAGCCGAGGAGCAGTTTTACCAGGCCCACGTCGGCTACGGCATCAAGCATGCCGCCGCCATCAACGATCTGCCGGTCGCCGTCAAGAACATCATCGCCTGCCATCACGAGCGCTGGGATGGCGAGGGTTTTCCCAACCGCCTGGCGGCAACGAAAATCCCCCGGCTGGCGCGCATCGCGGCCATCGCCAATCGCTACGACAACCTGTGCAACCCGTTCGATCTGAAGCAGGCGAAGACGCCGGCCGAAGCGCAGGCGGCCATGTTCAAGCAGGAGAGCAGCCGCTACGACCCGGAGTTGCTGGCACTCTTCATCAAAGCCATCGGCGTCTATCCGCCGGGCAGCTTCGTCGCCTTGAGCGATGGCAGCATCGGCCTGGTGGTCGAGAGCAACAGCGCCGACCTGCTGCGTCCGCTCATCATGCTGCATGACCCCGGCGTACCGCGCAACGAGGCCCTGCTGCTCGACCTGCGCGACACCGATTCGACCATCGAAGCGACGCTCAGCCCGGCCAAACTGCCGGTCGAAGTCGTCGAATACCTCGCCCCGCGCGGCCGCATCGACTACTACGTCGACGGCGCGCGCTGAATTTAGGTGTGCCGTCACGGCGGCCATCACCCTTTCCAGGAGCATTCCATGTTGTTTTCCGAACTCGGCTTGAAAGCCGAAATCCAGCGCGCCGTCACCGAGGAGGGCTACGACACGCCGACGCCCATCCAGCAGCAGGCCATCCCCGCCGTGCTCGCCGGCCACGACCTGATGGCCACGGCGCAGACCGGCACCGGCAAGACCGCCGGCTTCACGCTGCCCATCCTGCACCGGCTGGTTAGCAACCCCAGGGAGCGCGCCGCCCGCCGGCCGCGCGTGCTGGTGCTCGCGCCGACGCGCGAACTGGCCATCCAGGTCGAAGAAAGCGTGCGCACCTACGGCAAGCACCTGCCGATCGAGTCGCTGGCTGTTTTCGGCGGCGTCGGCATCAATCCGCAAATCGCCAGCCTGCGGCGCGGCGTCGACATTCTGGTGGCGACGCCGGGGCGCCTCCTCGACCATGTGCAGCAAAAAACGGTCGACCTCGGCGGCATCGACATCTTCGTCCTCGACGAAGCCGACCGCATGCTCGACATGGGCTTCATCCGCGACATCCGCAAAATCATCGCGCTGCTGCCCAAGGCGCGGCAGAACCTGCTGTTCTCCGCCACCTTCTCGCCGGAGATCCGCGAACTGGCCGCCGGCCTCTTGCGCCAGCCGGTATCGGTGGATGTCGCGCCGCGCAACACGGCGGCCGAGACGGTGACGCAGAAAGTCATCGAAACCAACCGCGAACAGAAAAAAGACCTCCTCAAACACCTGTTCGCCACGCGCGGCCTGCATCAGGTGCTGGTTTTCGCCCGCACCAAGCACGGCGCCGACGCCCTGGCGCGCACGCTCGACAAGGCCGGCATCAAGGCGGCGGCCATCCACGGCGACAAATCGCAAGGCGCGCGCACACGCTCGCTCGGCGATTTCAAGGCCGGCAAGCTGACCGCCCTGGTCGCCACCGACATCGCCGCCCGCGGCATCGACATCGACGCGCTGCCCTGGGTCATCAACTATGAACTGCCCAACGTCGCCGAAGACTATGTGCACCGCATCGGCCGCACCGGCCGGGCCGGCATGGCCGGCGAGGCGATCTCGCTGGTCTGCCACGACGAGCGCGGCAATCTCAAAGACATCGAAAAGCTCATCAAGCGCAACATCGAGCGCGTCGTCATCCCCGGCTTCGAGCCGGCGGCCGTCGCCGCCCCGCGCCCGCCCCAGCCTCCCCGCCCGCCGCGCAGCGGTCAGCCCGGCGGCCGCGCCCCCGACCGCAAAGGCGCGGCCCAACCCGGCGGCCCGGCCCAACATCGCAGCGGTAGCCGGCATCGGTGAATTGTTGCGTTTCCTGCCATCCCCACGGCAAGAAAAACCGGCATGAATTTCATCATGCGACCGTTGCGCCGCTAGGGGCGGGCATTGGGTATGATGCGCCCCGAAATCATTTGCTTTCGTGACCCGCCGCGGCGGGTCGCCATCTTTTAAGGAATAAACGCCATGCGTTTCCACTTCCCGATCATCATCATCGACGAGGATTTCCGCTCGGAGAATGCCTCCGGCCTCGGTATCCGCGCTCTGGCGGCGGCCATCGAGCAAGAAGGCATGGAGGTGGTTGGCGTCACCAGTTACGGCGACCTGACTTCCTTCGCCCAGCAGCAGAGCCGGGCCTCGGCCTTCATTTTGTCGATCGACGATGAGGAACTGGCGCTGGAGCGGGAGGAGACGCTGGCCGAACTGCGCGCCTTCGTCGGCGAAATTCGCCACAAGAATGCCGAAATCCCCATCTTCCTGCATGGCGAGACGCGCACCAGCCGCCATATTCCGAACGACATCCTGCGCGAGTTGCATGGCTTCATCCACATGCACGAGGACACGCCAGAGTTCATCGCCCGCAATATCAAGCGCGAGGCGACCGCTTACGTCGATTCGCTGCCGCCGCCCTTCTTTCGCGCCCTGACCCACTACGCGGCCGACGGTTCCTATTCCTGGCATTGCCCCGGGCATTCGGGCGGCGTGGCTTTTCTGAAATCGCCGGTCGGCCAGATGTTCCACCAGTTTTTTGGCGAGAACATGCTGCGCGCCGATGTCTGCAATGCCGTCGAGGAACTCGGCCAACTGCTCGACCACACCGGCCCGGTTGCCGCTTCCGAGCGCAATGCGGCGCGCATTTTCAATGCCGATCACCTGTATTTCGTCACCAACGGCACCTCGACCTCGAACAAGATCGTCTGGCACTCGACCGTCGCGCCGGGCGACATCGTGGTCGTCGACCGCAACTGCCACAAATCCATCCTCCATGCCATCATGATGACCGGCGCGATTCCGGTGTTTCTGATGCCGACGCGCAACAACTACGGCATCATCGGCCCGATTCCGAAAAACGAATTCGCCTGGGCCAGCATCCAGAAAAAGATCGCCGCCAACCCGTTCATC
>WQUQ01000293.1 GCA_009782025.1 Desulfobulbus sp.
CTCGACTATGCGGGAAAAAGCAGCGCCCGCTGGGATAAATGGCGGCCCACGGTGGCCCTGTGCCAGCAGGAAGATTTCGTCGTCGATCGCCTCGAACTGATCCACGACGCCCGCAATCGCGCTCTGGCCGAGCGCATCGGCAACGACATCGCCCGCGTGTCGCCGGAAACGGCCTTCAAGCGGCGGGAAATGGAACTGCGCGACCCCTGGGATTTCGAGGAGGTCTATACCGCCCTGCACGATTTCGCGCACGGCTATGCCTTCGATACGGAGAACGAGGATTACCTGATCCACATCACCACCGGCACCCATGTCGCGCAGATTTGCTGGTTCCTGCTGGCCGAGGCGCGTTACCTGCCGGCCCGCCTGCTGCAAACCTCGCCGCCGCGCAAGAAGGACATCGCCAACAGCGTCGGTAGTTACGAGATCATCGACCTCGATCTGTCGCGCTATGACCGCATCGCCCAACGCTTTGCCCGCGAGCGCGACGACGGCCTGTCCTTTCTCAAATCCGGCATCGCCACGCGCAACCCGGCTTTCAACCGGATGATCGAGAGAATCGAGCAGGTCGCTGGCCGTTCGCGCGCGCCGATGCTGCTGGTCGGCCCGACCGGGGCCGGTAAATCCTTTCTCGCCCGCCGCGTTTTTGAGTTGAAGCGCCAGCGCCAGCCGCTCAAGGGGCGCTTCATCGAGGTCAATTGCGCCACCCTGCGCGGCGATTCGGCGATGTCCGCGCTGTTCGGCCACAGCAAGGGGGCGTTTACCGGCGCGCAACAAGAGCGCCCCGGCCTCTTGCGTTCAGCCGATGGCGGCCTGCTTTTTCTCGACGAAATCGGCGAACTCGGCCTCGATGAACAAGCCATGCTGTTGAAAGCCGTCGAGGAAAAGCGTTTTTTCCCCTTCGGCAGCGACCAGGAAGTGAGCAGCGATTTTCAACTGATCGCTGGCACCCACCGCGACCTGCGCCAGTGGGTGCAGCAGGGCAAGTTCCGCGAAGACCTGTACGCCCGCATCAATTTGTGGACTTTCGATCTGCCCGGCCTGGCTGGCCGTCCCGAGGATGTCGAACCCAATCTCGATTACGAGTTGGCGCGTTTCGCCGCCGAGCAGGGCCAGCAAGTGCGTTTCAATGTCGAGGCGAAGAAACGCTACCTGGCTTTCGCCACGTCGCGCCAGGCGTCCTGGCGCGGCAATTTCCGCGAACTCGGCGCTTCCGTGACCCGCATGGCGACCCTGGCGACATCCGGGCGCATCACCGAAAGCGATGTCGACGAAGAAATCGCGCGCCTCGGCCAAGCCTGGCTGGAAACGCCCGCCGCCGATTCATGCGCAGAAATCCTGGGGGCCAGCGCCAGCGAACTCGATCTTTTCGACCGCTGCCAACTCAATGCCGTCATCGACATTTGCCGCCGCAGCGCCAGCCTGTCGGCAGCCGGCCGCCGTCTCTTTGCCGTCTCGCGCAGCGAAAAGAAACAGAGCAACGACGCCGACCGTCTGCGCAAATACCTGGCGCGCTTCGACCTTCAGTTCGAGGACCTGCGCCGCCAGCGCGCCGACGGCGCACTCGGGGGTCACGCCTGAATGGCCCCGGCCGGCCGCCCCGGCAGCGGCTCCAGGCCAAGCTGTTGGCGGACGGCTTCCGGCGTCAGGTTGAGCAGTTGCCCGATGTCGCGGTAGTCGTCGGGCAGGGCCGGATTGTCCCAGCCATGCGCCGAGTGGCGGGCGAGGCGGACGGCCAGGGCGACGTTGCGCGTGCGCGGCCGGTCGGCGTGGCTGTCGTCGATCAAGGTTTGCAGCAGGTCGGGCAGGTGCCAGACTTTGCACAGGGCGGACTGGATGTCCTGAAATTCCAGGCCCAGCGTGCGGCGCTGGGTGTCCACGCTGCGCAGGGCGGGATCGGCCCGGTGCAGCGCGCGAATCGCCAGGCCGAGTTGGGGCGCGAAGCACCACACCAGGATTTCGGCCAGATCGTGCAACAAGGCGGCGATGCGGATGTCCTCGACGCTCAGATCCTGGCGGCGGATCGCCCAGTCCTGGGCGTAGTCGGCCGCCCGCTGGGCGCGGCGGATGATGTGCAGCACGCCGAGCAGGGCGTGCGGATCGCTGTCCTTGAGCATGTCCTCGATGGTCGGCAGCTCGTTGAAGCGGCGAAAAAAAGGCTGGATGCCGGACATCACCAGGGCGCTGGCGACGGTGGTGATGTCGTTTTGCAGCGCCCGGCCCCGTATCGGCTGGATGTAGGCCAGCACGCGCACGGTCATGATCGGGTCGCGCAGGATGAGGTGGGCCAGTTCGCGGGTATCGACCCGGTCGGGGTCGGCGCGCATTTCATCGAGGCGACGCCGGGTGGCGCGCAGCACCGGCAGGGCGTTGTTGCTGAACAGCAAGACCCAGGCTTCGGTATCCGGCAGCGGATGATCGAGCATCGCGCTTCCCTCCAAAATTGTGGCGCGTGGTTGTCCGGCGAGTGTAAGGGGCGACCGAACGCCGGGCAAGCGCGGCGGCATGGGATAATCGACCTCCCTCCATCTTTCGACGCCCCGCCATGCGCTACAAAATCATCCCGGTCACTCCCTTCGAGCAGAACTGCACCATTTTCTGGTGTGAAAAAACCCGCCAGGCAGCCGTCATCGATCCCGGCGGCGATGTCGAGCGCATCCGCGCGGCGCTGGCCGCCGATGACCTGACGCCGGCGCTGATTCTCGCCACCCATGGCCATATCGACCATATTGGCGGCGCTGCCGCGCTGGCCGAGGCGACCGGCGCGCCGATCGAGGGGCCGCATGCGGAAGATCGCTTCTGGATCGACGGCATCGCGCAGCAGGCGCGTTCGTTCGGCCTCGCCGACTGCCGCCCCTTCACGCCGGCGCGCTGGCTCGAGGATGGCGACACGGTGCGCTTCGGCGCGGACATCGAATTGCAGGTTCTGCACTGTCCCGGCCATACGCCGGGCCACGTCGTTTTCTACCACCCGGCCAGCCGCCTGGCGCAGGTGGGCGACGTGCTGTTCCAGGGATCGATCGGGCGCACCGATTTTCCCCGCGGCGATCATGCCACGCTGCTGCGCTCGATTCGGGAGCGCCTGTTGCCGCTCGGCGACGAGGTTGAATTCATCCCCGGCCACGGCCCGCTGTCGACCTTCGGCGAGGAACGCCGCTACAACCCCTTCCTCAGCGGCCGTTTCGGCTGAACAGGGCGAGTCCATTTCCCGATCAACCGATCACTTTGTCGGCTTCGCTTGCCGGTCAACCGTACTGTCTCTCGCTTCGCCTTCGCGTCCTCGGCTGATTTAAAAATGGAATTATTGATCCGGCAATTAAGCATTGAACATTCCCGCTACGTCATGCTGCGCGCAGTCGCAGCATCCATGCGGCTTGTGGATTCTGCGACTACGCTTCGCT
>WQUQ01000294.1 GCA_009782025.1 Desulfobulbus sp.
CTTCGGTCGAATCGACCATCGCCATCCTGCGCGGCTTGCAGGAAAAATACGAATTGCATCACGGCGTGGATATCACCGACCCGGCCATCGTCGCCGCCGCCGAACTGTCGCACCGCTACATCACCGACCGCTTCCTGCCGGACAAGGCCATCGACCTGATCGACGAGGCCGCCGCACGGATCAAGATGGAAATCGACTCCAAGCCGGAGGCGATGGATAAACTGGATCGTCGCATCATTCAGTTGAAGATCGAGCGCGAAGCGGTCAAGAAGGAGAAGGACGACGCCTCGAAAAAGCGTTTCGACCTGATCGAGGAAGAAATCGCCCGGCTGACCAAGGAATATTCCGATCTGGAAGAAATCTGGAAGGCCGAGAAGTCGGCGGTGCTGGGTTCGGCGCAGATCAAGGAAGAAATCGACCGCCTGCGCGCCGAGATCGTCAAGTTGCAGCGCGAGGGCAAGCTCGACAAGGTGGCCGAACTGCAATACGGTAAGCTGCCGCAACTGGAAGCGCAACTCAAAGCCGCCGACGCCGCCGGCAGCGACGACGAGAAGGCGAAGCACAAGCTGCTGCGCACCCAGGTCGGGGCCGAGGAAATCGCCGAAGTCGTGTCGCGCGCTACCGGCATCCCGGTCAGCAAGATGATGCAGGGCGAGCGCGACAAGCTGCTGCACATGGAGGACAAACTGCACAACCGCGTCGTCGGCCAGGACGAGGCAGTGCGCCTGGTCGCCGACGCCATCCGCCGCTCGCGCGCCGGCCTGGCCGACCCGAACCGGCCTTACGGCTCCTTCCTCTTCCTCGGCCCGACGGGCGTCGGCAAGACCGAGCTATGCAAGGCGCTGGCCGAATTCCTGTTCGACAGCGAGGAACACCTGATCCGCATCGACATGAGCGAATTCATGGAGAAGCACTCGGTCGCCCGCCTGATCGGCGCGCCGCCGGGTTATGTCGGCTACGAGGAGGGCGGCTATCTGACCGAGGCGGTGCGCAGGAAGCCTTACAGCGTGATCCTGCTCGATGAAGTGGAAAAGGCTCATCCCGATGTGTTCAACGTGCTGCTTCAGGTACTGGATGATGGCCGCATGACCGACGGCCAGGGCCGCACCGTGGATTTCAAGAACACGGTGATCGTCATGACCTCCAATCTCGGCAGTCAGATGATTCAGCAGATGGCCGGCGACGATTACGGTGTCATCAAGGTGGCGGTGATGGCCGAAGTGAAAACCTACTTCCGCCCGGAATTCATCAACCGCATCGACGAAGTGGTGGTTTTCCACGCGCTCGACGAAAAGCACATCGCCGGCATCGCCAAAATCCAGCTTGGGTTGCTCGAAAAGCGCCTGGCGCAACTGGAGATGGGCATCGCCGTCGACCAGAGCGCGCTGGCCGAACTGGCCCAGGCCGGCTTCGATCCGCTATTCGGCGCTCGGCCACTCAAGCGGGCGATTCAGCAGCAGATCGAGAATCCGCTGGCCAAGGCCATTCTCGAAGGACGGTTCGGGGCCAAGGACACGATCCATGTCCGCTGCGACAACGGCATCATGCGCTTTGCAGTTGAGAGTTGAGAGTTGAGAGTTGAGAGTTGGGGAGTCGAGAGCGATGTGCGCTCTCCACTCTCGACTCTCAAGCAGATCGCCCGACCTACTTGACCAAACTGCGCATCGCCCGTTCCAGTCCCTCGGGCGATAGCGGAAACATCCGCTCGCCGAGCAGTTCGCGGATCATGCGGATCGACGGTGTGAAGCCCCAGCGCTTCTCGGGCAGCGGATTCAGCCAGGCCGCACGCGGCCAGGTTTGCAGCAGGCGCTGGAGCCAGACGCCGCCGGCCTCCTCGTTCCAGTGCTCGACGCTGCCGCCGGGGTGGGATACCTCGTAGGGACTCATGCTGGCGTCGCCGACCAGCACCAGCCGGTAATCCGGGCCGTAGGTGCGGAGCAGATCCCAGGTCGCCAGGCGTTCGTCGTGGCGGCGGCGGTTGTCCTTCCAGACGCCTTCATACACGCAGTTGTGGAAGTAGAAATGTTCGAGATGCTTGAATTCCGAACGCGCGGCCGAGAACAGTTCCTCGCAGGCGCGGATGTGATCGTCCATCGAACCGCCGATGTCGAGAAACAGCAGCACCTTGACCGCATTGTGCCGTTCCGGCCGCAAATGCAGATCGAGCCAGCCGCCGTTCCTGGCCGTGCCGGCGATGGTGCCGTCCAGATCGAGTTCGGTCGCCGCCCCCTGGCGGGCGAAACGGCGCAGCCGGCGCAGCGCCACCTGAATGTTGCGCGCGCCCAGTTCGACGCTGTCATCGAGATTTCTGAATTCGCGCTTCTCCCAGACCTTGACCGCAGTACGGTTGCCGGCTGATTGGCCGCCGATGCGGATGCCTTCCGGGTGGTAGCCGCCGTGCCCGAACGGGCTGCTGCCGCCGGTGCCGATCCACTTGCTGCCGCCGGCATGGCGCTCCTTCTGCTCGGCCAGGCGCTGTTTGAATTGCTCGAACAGCTTGTCTAGCCCCAGCTTTTCCAGCTTCTGCCGATCGGCCTCCGACAAATGCCGCCGCGCCGCCAGCCGCAACCATTCTTCGGGAATCGCCGCCGCCAGCCCCGGCAGCGCCTCGACGCCCTTGAAATATTCGGCGAAGGCGCGATCGTAGCGGTCATAGTGCGCTTCGTCCTTGACCAGAACGGCGCGCGCCAGCAGGTAGAAATCATCCAGGCTGAACTCGACCAGCCGCGCCTCCAGCGCTTCGAGCAAGGCCAGCAATTCCTTGGTCGACACCGGGAGTTGCCGGGTTTTGAGGTGCAGGAAGAAGTCGATGAGCATGGGCGGGGAAATACGGAAATGTCCTGCTTTTCAAGCGGGTAATTCATCGCCCTCGAGCGGAGCCTGGCCTCTGCCCGCGCGGGAGAGAATGTCGAGCGCCCGGGGAATGTCGGCGCGCGCTGCCCGCTCCGCGAAATAGGTTTGCGTGCGCAGAGCCGAGAGCTTTTCGGCCACCGCTACATTGATGAGCTGGTTGAGCGCCACGCCCTCGCTCTCGGCAACCTTGCGCGCTTCATCCATCAGCGAGGGTTGCAGTCGCAGCGCGAAATTGCTTTTTCTCATGGCGTCGTTCCCACTGTTTTCCATGCCTCGCCGGGTGCGAGAACCCCTCACCCCGGTCCTCTCCCCGCAAGCGGGGCGAGGGAGTTTACGCCGCCGCCGGCTCAGGGCGTAGGGCGGGGCTTGATGATATTAACCCGGCAATCAAATTTCCATACTCTTTCCTGCGCCGTTGGCCCCCCACCCTAGCCCCAATACTGTTTCCTTAATTAAAACCATGCCATAATCCCGAACCTCGAACTCGGGATGGATCTACGCATGGCCAGAACACGTAAGGAACTACCGCC
>WQUQ01000295.1 GCA_009782025.1 Desulfobulbus sp.
TGGGCCAGCAGGCGCTGCTGCCGCAGGCCAAGGTAACGGCCAGCTTCGGCATCGCCGAATGGACGCCCGATATTGACGATCCCGATGTCTGGATGCGGCAGGCCGATCAGATGCTGTATCGCGCCAAACACCTGGGCCGCGACTGCGTCTGCGTGGCCAGCGAAACGCCTCCCGCGCCCATACCCCAGCCAGCACAGCTTGATTGACGGCGGGCGCGCCGGGCAAAAACGCCGGGATTGCGCTGCGCTCCAACCCTGCGCCTGCCGTAGCGAGGCGCGCCCCGGCTCAACCGCCGCCCGCCACCCCCATCATCTGATTGCAGGTCGCCAGGCCGAAATCCTCGGCCTGTTTCGGGGTGGCAATCCCCCGATCCTCGTAGATGCGGCGGATGATGACGTTGATGATGCGCGGCCCGTTACTGCCATCCTCTTCATAAAGTCTCATCGGCGAGCCGCCGTCGCGGTTGTACAGGGTCTGGATGGCGTGGTCGCGGATGCGCTTGCAGAAGCGCATTTTCTCGGCATCCGGCATATCGTCGGCGGCATGGCCAGCGGGCAGCCAGGCCAGGATGCCCAGCAAGGCGCAGATCATGGTCAAGCACAGGCGTTTCATTCACTCGACTCCTGGATGGTGGCGGGATAGGCGAGAATATCGCGAAACAGCATGAAACGACGCTTCGGGAAACGGATTGCGGCAAATTGTCGCAGCGGCGCGACGGCCGAAAATTGTCGCATATCACGCATAATCCGGCCCATGCGATTTTTCCCCCGTAGCGCCGACGGAGCCGCCGCGCAGTGGCCAAATCAGCGGGCCAACCTGCGGCGTCTGGTCGCCTCGCGCTGGATCGTCCTCGCCGTCATGGCCGTGCTCTCCGCCGGCGCTCCCGGCCTCTTGGCCATTCCCCTGCCGCAAACGCCGCTGTTCGTGGTGCTCGCCGTCGCCGCCGCTTTCAACGCCCTGGTTGACCGGCGCTTGCGTGGCGCTTGCCACGCCACCTCGGGCGAACTGTTCAGCCAGTTGCTGTTCGACATCGTGGCGCTGGCCGCGCTGCTGTTTTTCAGCGGCGGCGCCACCAATCCGCTGATCTCGCTCTTGCTGCCGCCGCTGGCCTTCGCCGCGCTGACCCTGCCCGTCCCTGGCGTGCTCGCCGCCGGGGCCATCGCCATCGCCGCCTATTCGCTGCTGCTCATCGTCTACGTGCCGCTGCCGATACCGGATGCGGCGCGGGCAACGCAACTGCACCTGATCGGCATGTGGCTGACCTTCGCTGTCTCGGCAGCGCTGATCGCCTGGTTCGTCGTTCGCCTGACCGCCCTCGTCCGCCAGCGCGACGCCGAACTGGCCGCCGCTCGCGAGCAGGCGCTGCGCGACGAGCGGGTGCTGGCGATGGGCACCCTGGCCGCCGGCGCGGCGCACGAACTGGGCACGCCGCTGGCGACGATGAGCCTGCTGGCCGGCGAATTGGCTGTCGACGCCAGTCTGCCGCCTGCGGTGCGCGAGGACATCGCCCTGCTGCGCCAGCAGATCGCCGCCTGCAAGGACATCATCACCGGCCTCTCGCGCCGGGCCGGGGCCGAACGCCTCGACCGCCCGCCGCTGCAAGCCGCCGACCGCTGGCTGGATAAACTGCGCCAGCATTGGCACGCCATCCGCCCGCAGGCAGCCAGTCGGCTGACCGTCGGCTCCGACGGCCCGGCCCCGCAACTGGCCGCCGATCCGCGTCTCGAACAGGCGCTCCTCAATCTCTTCAACAACGCCGCCAACGCCACGCCGCAACCGCTGGAAATCCGCCTCGCCTGGGGTAGCGACGACCTGTGCATCGACATCCGCGACCACGGCCCCGGCTTTCCGCCAAGCGTGCTCGAAAATGCCGGGCAACACGGCCTGCCGGCCCATGCCGGCGGCAGCGGCGTCGGCCTCTTGCTGACGCGCACCGCCATCGAACAACTGGGCGGGCGCCTGCGCCTCATCAATCCCGATGCAGGCGGGGCGCTGGCCCGCATCGAACTACCGAGAAAATTACCGGAAACGGCCCATGCCTGACATCACCCTGGTCATCGACGACGACCCCAGTTTCAACGCCATCCTGGTTCGCACCCTGGAGCGGCGCGGCTTGCCCGCGCACGGCGCACTGACTCCGGCGACGGCGCTCGAACTGGCCCGCCAGACTCCGCCCGCTCGCGTCATCCTCGACCTCAACCTGGCCGGCAGTTCCGGCTTGGCGCTGATTCCCGAATTGCTGGCCATCAACCCGGATTGCCGCATCGTCGTCCTCACCGGCTACGCCAGCATCGCCACCGCCGTCGACGCGGTCAAACTCGGCGCTGTCCAGTACCTCGCCAAGCCGGTCGAGATCGAAGCCATCCTCGCCGCCTTCGCCGACGACGGCCCCGACCTCGACCTGGCGGCACCGGACACGCCATTGTCGGTCGACCGCCTGGAATGGGAACACATCCAGCGCGTGCTCAATGAAAACGACGGCAATATCTCGGCCACCGCCCGCGCCCTGAAAATGCACCGGCGCACCCTGCAACGCAAACTGGCCAAGCGACCGGTGCGCGGTTAAACAACCCGGATGTTTCCGCGATACGGTAGGATGTCAACGCTTTGATGCTCATGCGTTAGACTGATTCGTCTGACGAACTGGACACTCGAACTCGGAATAAAGGCCACTACCCCGGCAAAAATCATGAAGTCGACCGCCACTCACTATGATTTTCGCATTGACACCCTGACACCGGAAACTCTGCGCCTGAGCCGTTTCGTGGACTATGTAGATACCCTGCGCGGCATCTTTGATGCCGGCGATGACGTGTTTTTCCATCAAGTGCGCCGGGGTAGTGCGGTGCTGGAGTTCGGCGTCGCTCCAAAGGCTGTGTCGCGCATCGAAAAACGCCTATGTCTGTTGGGCAGCGTCAACATGTCCGCCGATATGGCCTTGCAATGGACGAATATCAACCGTTTTCTGCGCCGCGACAATGCCAGCGCCAGACTGACGCGAAAAGGCAGTACAGTGGCGTTGGCCCAGTTTACGGGCATCCATACACCGTTGGCGCAAGAAGCCATCGTGCATGAAAGCGGCACGCTGGATGGCGTGTTGGTGGGTGTGAGAGGCGTGGACGACAGCGTGCCGGTCTGGCTGAAAGCCGACGATGGCAGCATACTGAAATGCAACGCCAAGCGTGAACTTGCCCGCCAACTCGCACTGCTGTTCGACACCTACGTGCGCGTGGCGGGTAAAGGCAAATGGCGGCGCGGTGACGATGCCCGCTGGACGTTGGAAGAATTCGACATCCAGAGTTTTGAGCAACTGGATGAAACGCCACTGGGCAAACTGGTACAAAGCATCCAGACCATTGAAGGCAACGGCTGGAATGAACTGGAAGACGCCCAAGCCGTTTGGCTTGAGTTGAGGGCGGACTGATGCCCGTCGCCTTCGATGCCAACATTCTGATTGATCTGTTCAATCCACGCATCAAAGGCAACCGCCGCGCCAAGCTCGATGGCCTGCTCGAACAGCACGCCAAAACCAAAATCATTATTCCCACGCCTTGTCTAACCGAATACCTGGTGCGGGCGGACAAGGCGCGTGACGAATTGATGGCGAAATTGTCGGCCAGCCGTTCTTTCAGTATTGAGCCGTTTGACCAGCGCGCAGCAACGGAATGCGCGTTGCTGCTGGCCGACCATTGGGACTCGGCAACACGCAAACAGGTCAGCCGCACCAAATTCAAATTCGACTGGCAAATCGTCTCCATCGCACTGTCGCGCAATGTGACGCACATCTACAGCGACGACGCCGACTTGCGCCGTATTGCGGAAAAGCTGTTGCTAACGGTGACGGGACTTGATGAGTTACCAATACCGGATTCTGCACGGCAAACGAAACTTCCGTTTGAGAAGTAGGTTGCCGGTCGGTTGCTCAGAGAATGGAAAACAAAAACAGCGGCCGCAGCCGCCGTTGGTTGTGTCGGCAATGTTCAGTGCTGCTGATCGTGAGTCATCGGCATCGGCCGCATGATCTTGGCTTCGACCTGTTTGCTGCTGCCGTCGTCGAAGGTCAGGGTGATCGGCACCATGTCGCCTTCCTTCATCGGCGCTTTCAGGTCGATCATCATGATGTGCAGGCCGCCCGGCTGCAAGACCGCTTCGCCGCCGGCCTTGATGCCGATGTCGGCGACCGGGCGCATTTTCATCACGCCGCCTTCGTTGATGTGCGTGTGCAATTCGGTGACCCGCGATAGCGGATTGTCGGCCTTGACCAGTTTGACATCCTGGCTGCCGCCATTGTGGATCACCATGAAGGCACCGGTGGCCGGGGCGTTCGGCGGCGCCAGGCGAACGTAAGGATTTTGTACTTCGATCTGGTCGGCTGAACCGGCCAGGACGCCCGCCGACAACAGCAGGCCGGCGGCGAGCAGGGACAATTTGTTCATCATTTGCTTCTCTCCTTCATGGGCTGGTTAAAATTTTGTGGATCTCGGCCGCCACTTGCTCTGGCATCGCGCCGTGCGGCAAGGCGCCGCGCAGGCGACCGTCACGGCCGATCACGTAGGTATCCGCGCTGTGGTCGACGACGTAGCCGCCGCCAGCCGTCGCCGCCTTCTGTTCGGCATAGAAAACGCCGTAGCGGCGGGCGATCTCGGCTACGGCCTCGGGGCTGCCGGTGACGCCGACGATGGCCGGATGGAAGAAGGCGACATATTCCTTGAGCCGCGCCGGCGTATCGCGCTTGGGGTCGACCGAGACGAAGATCACGGCGACATCGGCCAGTTCCTCGGCGCTCAATTGATTCAGGGCGGTGGCGACGGTCGACAGCGCCGTCGGGCAGATGTCGGGGCAGTAGGTGTAGCCGAAGAAGAGCAGCACCGCCTTGCCGCGAAAATCAGCCAGCGCGACCGGGCCATCGGCGGATTGCAAGGTGAAATCGCCGCCGCCTGGGGCCGTGGCCGAGGGGGCAACCGGGTTGGCCACGGCAGGCAATGGCGATTCCGGCAGATCGGGATGCCAGAACAGCCCCAGGCCCGTGACCAGCGCCACGAGAAAAATAACCATAGCAAGCAACTGGCGTTCGGACATCAGGTCGCACCCCCCGTGGTAAAGCGCCAGGGTATCGCAATGCGCTGGCCGCCGGCCTCGATCAGCACCGTCGCCTGCCATTCCATCCGGCCGCTGATGCACACCGGCAGCGTCACTTCGGCGGCGTACACGCCGTTGCCCTGGTCGGCCAAACGCGGCCGGTTATAACCCATGTTCATATCGACGCCAGCAAAATCGACTTCGACCCTGGCCGGCGTCAGGCCCTCGGTCGCAATCCTGACTTCAAATGGCCGCGCCAGCGGAATCGGCAAGGTTCCCATATTCAGTTCGACGCTGCCACCGGCCGGCAGCGCCACGTGGCAAGGGCCGCGTTGCAGATCGCAGGCCGGATCGGGCTGGACCACGACATCGGACTTGGGCAGCAGCAGCGGCGACAGTTTGTAGCCGACAACCACGACCAGCGCAATCAGCAGGATGCCGACCAGATCAATCAGGATTTTCTTGTTCAAGATCACTTTCGAGGCAGGACGCGGAAAAAGCGGAATTTTCCGCGCCAGAAGCTGGACAGAATTAGCAGACATCAATTTTTTCACAGTCATGGCGGAATACAGTGTGTGACAAATTGTCACAGGCGGGTTAGGCTTCTGTGGCAGTCGGGGGTAGAGGTTCGAGGGTATGTTTGTTTTTTCAGGAGAGATCAAATGAGTCAATTTGCAGTCAAACCGACCGCGCTGCTTGTCGCAGCCGGCATCGGACTGAGCGCTGCCAGCGCCGCCTGGTCGGCCGAGTCCCTGCAGGACGTGCTGAAGCGTCGCGGTCTCAGCCAGCAGGACGTGCTGGCCGCGGCCAAGACCTACGTGCCGACCGGCAAGCGCGACGACTTCGTGGTCTTCAGTTCCGGCGGCCAGTCGGGTCAGATCATCGTCTATGGCATTCCGTCGATGCGTATCCTGAAGTACATCGGCGTCTTCACGCCGGAGCCGTGGCAGGGCTACGGCTTCGATGAAGAATCGAAGATGGTGCTCAGAGGGGGCCGGATCGATGGCCGCGACATGACCTGGGGCGACACCCACCACCCGGCGATCTCCGAAACCAATGGCCAGTATGACGGTCAGTTCCTGTTCATCAACGACAAGGCCAACCCGCGCGTCGCCGTGCTTGACCTGCGTGACTTTGAAACCAAGCAGATCGTCGTCAACCCGGTCTACAAGTCCGAACACGGCGGCACTTTCGTCACCCCCAACACGGATTACGTGTTCGAGGCGGCGCAGTATCCGGCCCCGCTGGAAAACCAGAAGTTCCACCCGCTCGAGGATATGAACGACAAGTACCGCGGCGGCATGACCTACTGGAAATTCGACCGCCAAGCCGGTCTCATTGATGCGAAGGCGTCCTTTACCGTCGAACTGCCGCCGTACTGGCAGGATCTGTCGGACGCCGGCAAAGGTCCGTCGGATGGCTGGTCGTTCACCAACTCGTTCTGCTCCGAACGCTATGTCGGCGGCATCGAGAAGGGTCGCCCGCCGTATGAAGCCGGCTGCTCGGCCAAGGATACCGACTACCTGCACGTAATCAACTGGAAAAAGGCCGCCGAACTGGTCGCCCAGGGCAAGGCCAAGAAGATCAACGGCCATGATGTCCTGTCGATCGACACCGCGGTCAAGGAAGGCATCCTCTTCCTGATTCCCGAACCGAAGTCGCCGCACGGCGTCGATGTGACCCCGGATGGCAAGCTCATCATCGTTGCCGGCAAGCTCGACACCCACGTGTCCGTCTTCTCCTTCGACAAGATCATGGCCGCCATCAAGGCCGGCAAGTTTGAATCGAAGGATCCGTATGGCATACCCATCATCGGGATGCAGGACGCGCTGGACAAGCAGGTACAACTCGGCCTCGGCCCCCTGCACACCCAGTTCGACTCCAAGCCCTGCGTCGCCTACACCTCGCTGTACGTCGATTCGCAGGTCGCCAAGTGGGACTACTGCCAGGGCAAGGTGCTGGACAAGCTGGCCGTCCATTACAACATCGGCCACCTGATGACCATGGAAGGCGATACCGTCAGTCCGAAGGGCCGCTACCTGGTTGCCCTGAACAAGCTGGCGATCGACCGCTTCGTGCCGGTCGGCCCGCTGCATCCGCAGAACCACCAGTTGATCGACATCTCGAACGACAAGATGCAACTGTTGTACGACATGCCGGTGCCGCTGGGTGAGCCGCACTACGCCGTGGCCATCGAGGCCGCCAAGCTGAAGCCGGGCGTTCGCTACAAGGTGGGCACCGACTCGCGCACCGGCAAGCTGAGCCCGGACTATGTCCGCGCCGGCGAGGAAGTGACGACCAAGAAGGGCAATCAGATCGTGGTCAAGGGGACGCTGATCCGTTCGCATATCACGCCGGAAACCATCGAGGCTGAAGTGGGCGACGAAATCACCCTCCACCTGACCAACCTCGAGCGCGCCCAGGACGAGACCCACGGCTTCGCCGTCTCGACCTACAACGTCCATGCCTCCCTCGAACCGGGCAAGACCGTCACCCTCAAGTTCAAGGCTGACAAGGAAGGGGTCTATCCGTACTACTGCACGGAATTCTGCTCCGCCCTGCACCTCGAGATGATGGGTTACCTGCTGGTCAAGCCGAAGGGCTGGAAGCCGACCAAGACCGCCGCTGCCGCCCAGGCCGCCTACACCGAAGCCGACTACAAGGCGACGCTGAAGAAGGTTGCCGATACCCAGGCCGTCATCGACTCCGTGGTGGGTTTCATCACCAGCGTCAACTACAAGGACTTCCCGGACGTGGTCGCCATGGTTGAGGATGCCACCGACCAGCTGGGCAAGATTCCTGAAGCCAAGGCCAAGGCTGAAGCCGCCGCCGCCAAGAAGGACTGGGACCAGGCCAACCTGTGGGCCGAGCAGATCTGGCAATACCAGGTCAAGGCCGCCGACCTCGGCCTGCGCGCCAAGACCTACCTTGAGCAGGCTGGCGCCAAGAAGGTACAGTGAAGCCGAACAGTCTTGATCTGACTTAAGGCGCTTGACGAGGGGCAGAGCAATACTGCCCCTCGTTTCATTTAGGAGGAAATACCCATGAAATTTGTCGTGACTTTGCTTGCCGCTGCGCTCGTCGCCGCCCCCGCCATGGCCGCGCTGGATGGCGCCAAGCTGTACACTGAAAAAACCTGCAACGCTTGCCACGGCCCCAAAGGCGACAAGCCGCTGATGCCCAACTATCCGAAGATCGCCGGCCAGAACGCCGCTTATGCCGAACAGCAGATCAAGGACATCAAGAGCGGCGCCCGCAACAACGCCCAGACCGCCGCCATGAAGGGCGTCATGCACCTGGTCAATGACGAGGAGATCAAGGCGCTGGCCGACTACCTCTCGAAATTGAAATAGGCCAGCGATGCCTGACGCACGGCGTTTTTGATCCGCGTCAAAAGTGCTGATCAATGCCGGCCGATAATGGTCGGCGCGTTCCGACAAATTTTCAAAGGACATCACCCATGAAAGCATCACTTTTACTGATCGGCCTGCTCAGCGCAGGCGTTGCTCTCGCCCAGCCGGCGCCGAAGAAAGAAGGCATCGAAGGCAAGGGCTACCAATGGAACGCCCAGGAAGGCGAGAAGATCGAGGCGCTCCATCTCAAGGGCGACAAGAAGCGCGGCGAGGAAGCCTACGAGGTTTGCGGTGCCTGCCACCTGCCCTCCGGCGCCGGTCGTCCCGACGGCACCTTTCCGCAACTGGCCGGCCAGCACACCACCGTGCTGATCAAGCAGATGGCCGACATCCGCGCCGGTCTGCGCGACAATCCGACCATGTATCCGTTCGCCGTCACGCTGACCGACCCGCAGGAACTGGCCGATGTTTCGGTCTACATTCAGAGTCTGTGCATCCCGACCGACCACGGCAAGTACGAAGGCCCCGACGCTGCCATGCAGGTCGCCAAAGGCAAGGAACTGTACGAAAAAGAGTGCAAGGAGTGCCACGGCGTCCACGGCGAGGGAGACAAGGAAAAGTTCTACCCGGTCATCGCCGGCCAGCATTACAAATACCTGTTGCGCCAGATGACGGAGATTCGGGATGGCAAGCGCCGTAACGCCAACCCGGACATGGTGAAGATCATCAAGAAGTACGATGACAGCCAGTTGGTCGCCATTTCCGCCTTCCAGTCGAGTCTGGCGATGCCCGGCGCGATGTGCAAGCCGAAAGCCGGCAAGAAATAACCCCTCCCGCCCGGACCCCGCAAGGCGTCCGGGCTTGCATGACCCCCGTTGTCATGGGGATGACCATCCGTCGCCCGCCAGAGAATCGTTCCATGAACAAGCAGAACACTATCGTCGCCGGCCTCACCCTGATCTCGCTGATCTGCCTGATTGCCGCCTACTTTGCCCCGATCTGGTGGGTTTCGCTGACGGCCCCCAATTATCCCAAGGACGCCTTCCCCGACGGCATTCGCATCCATTTCCATTTCGACGGCGTCTACAGCGGCTGCAAGATCGCCGGCAAGGGAACGCGGATGGCCAGCGAAATCACCCAGAAAGATCTGGGCGACGATGACGAGCGCTATAACCCGATCATCGACGCCAACAAGAACGTCGATCAGGGCGCCGAAGGTCTCGACTGCGTCCATGAGATGAACACCATCAACCACTACGTCGGCATGTATCCCATCGCCAGCGGCGCGCCGGTTGAAAAACCCCTGGCCAAGTTCTTCTTCGGCTTTTTCGCCGTGATGTTGCTGGCCTTCGCCGCGCCGCAAAAGAAGGTGCGTCTGGCCATCCTCGGCATCGGCTTCGCCGCCGTCGCGGCCTGGGCCGTCGTCGACCAGTATGTGCTCGGCCACCTCGCCAGCCATGTTGCCAATTACATCAACGAAACCGGCACCTACTTCAAGGAACCCGAGAAGATTCAGGCCTGGGGCGACAATGTCAGGACCGTCAGCAACATCGTCATTGCCGGGTTGATCGTGGTCATGGTCATCGTCTTTGTCGGCGTCTGGAAGATGCGCAGCTTCCAACTGCTTCTGGCGGCTGTGCCGGCGCTGCTGCCGCTGTTCTTCCTCATCGAATACGCGGCATGGCTCTGGTTTTTCGGCCACAACCTGAATGACTGGGGCGCTTTCACCGTCAAACCCTTCATGCCCACCGTATTCGGCGAAGGCAAGGTGGCCCAGTTCTCAACCTATTCCTACCCGTACTGGGGTTATGGTCTGCTGCTGGCGATCTTCATCTGCATGATGCTGGCCCTCCTGATTCGCCGCAAACAATTGCGCGAAGGCGGCGCCGAGTGAGACTGCGCCGCTCGCTGATCTGGCTTGGCATTGCCGCTGGTCTCGGCGTCGGCGGCCTGGCCGCTTCACAATCGCTGGAGGGAATGGGAAAACCCAATCTCGCCGGAAACTGGGGTTCCTCGGCGGAAAAGGCCATTCGCCCGGCGGCCCCCAACCGCACCGATATACCCTGGTTTCAGTTGCTGGTCGACCAGGCCGCGCCGGGGTCGATCCTGAAACCGCCGCCCGGCATTTACGCCGGCCCGGTTCTGGTTGACAAACCCCTGACCATCGACGGCGGCGGCAAAGTGACCATCGACGGCGGCGGCAAGGGAACCGTCTTCGTCATCGATACGGCAGGGGCCACCCTGCGCGGTCTTGATCTGCGCGGCTCGGGCGATGCCCACGACAACGACGACGCCTGCCTCAACATCCGCGGCAAACACCATCTGGTCGAGGAAAACCGCATCAGCGACTGCCTTTTCGGCATCGATCTGAAACAGGCCGACGACAACACGGTGCGCGCCAACCACATCACCTCCAAGCCCTTCGATCTCGGCCTGCGCGGCGACGGCCTGCGCCTGTGGTACAGCCACCACAACCTGATCGAGAAAAACGAGGTCGTCGATTCGCGCGACATGGTGGCCTGGTATTCGGATCACAACACCTTTCGCGGCAATATCGGCAAGCGCAGCCGCTACTCGATCCATTTCATGTTCGCCAAGGACAGCCTGGTCGAGAATAACGAGTTCTACGACAACGCGGTCGGCGTGTACCTGATGTACACCGAGCGCGTCCACCTGCGCCACAACCTCATCTCGCACGCCACCGGCGCCGCCGGCATGGCGATCGGGTTCAAGGAATCGAGCGATTCCGAGATCAGCGGCAACGAAATCATCTATTGCGCGGTCGGCGTCGGCTCCGATCTCTCCCCCTTCGAGCCGGGCACGACCCTGCATTTCACCAACAACCGCTTTGCTTACAACGGCATCGCCGTGCGCTTCACCAGCGAACTCGGCGGCAACATCCTGACCGACAACAGCTTCGAGGGCAATCTCACCGATGTCGTGCAGATGGGCCGCGACGTGGCCGGCAAGAACGAATGGCGCAACAACTATTTCTCCGACTACCAGGGCTTCGACCGCAATGGCGATGGCATCGGCGACACGCCATACGAGTTGTATGCCTACGCCGATCAGATCTGGATCGAGACGCCGGCGGCGCAGTTCTTCAAAACCTCGCCGGTGCTTGAACTGCTCGATTTTCTCGAACGCCTGGCCCCTTTCTCGTTGCCCGAACTGCAACTGAAGGATGACACCCCGCGCTTCGCCAGGCCGGAAAGGCCCGCCCGTACATGAACCGCCCATGAGCACGACCCAAACCAAGCCGGCCATGTCCCTGGAAAAGGCGCAAAAGGCGCGGCGCAAATTTCTCCAGTCGCTCGGCCTGACCGTGACCTTTGCCGGCATCCCGCTGCTCGGCTTCATCCCGGTCGCCGCTGCCAACCGCCCGCCGCGCCTGCGCCCGCCCGGCGCGTTGAACGAGCGGGATTTTCTGGCGTCGTGCATCAAATGCGGCCAATGCGTGCAGGTCTGCCCGGTTCAGGCCATCAAGCTGGCCGACATCGTCGATGGCTTCGGCATCGGCGTTCCCCACATCGATGCCCGCACCCAGGCCTGTGATTTTTCCTGCGACGCCGTGCAGTGCATTCTCGCCTGCCCGACCGGCGCGCTGACCTACACCGCGCCGGATTTCCACGCCCCCCGCGCAGGCGCATCGCTCGCCGCCGCGCCCATTCTCAAGGCCAAGGCAAACGACCCCGAACCGACGCTCAACCTCAAGGAGCGCATGGGCGTCGCCCGTCTGGCTCGCCCGGAATCCTGCCTGGCCATCCAGGGCAAGGGCTTCAAGGGCCAGACCCGCGGCCCCGCCTTCAAGGGCGAACTGCGCTACCTGGAGGTGGATCGCCGGAAACCGATCGCGGTTCGCAACCACCCCTACGATCTCGAACTGTGCGACCTCTGCGTGCGCGAATGCCCGCTCATGGACGCCATCGAACTGCGTCCGGTCAAGGATGCCCACGGCGTCGAGCGCATGACGCCGACCGTTCTCGAACCCTGCATCGGCTGCGGCGTCTGTGAAATGGTGTGCCCGGCCAAACCGGCGGCTATCGTCATCGACCCGCAAGCTGTCTGGAAAGCCTGAGATGAAACGACCCCCACGCTCACGCCGTTCGCTGCCCCCCGAGGGGGCGTCAGTCTCCTTCGGGCGGCCGGGCGGAGACTGACATGAGCCGCTTCGCCGACCTGTTCATGGGCATGCTGGGCGCTGCCCCGAAGAAACCGGAAAAAGTTTCCGAAAAGGTCCAGAAGATCATGTTCCTCAAATACGAGGACAAGGATCGCTTCATCAAGGAAAAACTGCACGCCCGCGAGCACCACAAAACCAGCCACAAATGGCGCAACCGCCGCTGGGCCGTGCTGATCGCCGCCAACCTGCTGTTCGTCGTCTCCTTCTGGCTCGACATCCAGCTTCTCGAAGGCGCGCTGACCGCCTCGCGCTTCATCGGCTTTCACCTGATCGACCTGAATTCCGCGCTGCAAGTCATGCTGGCGCACAAGCACATCATCGTGAACCTGTTCATCGGCACCGCCACCGTTTTCGTGCTCTGGGTGCTGCTCGGCGGTCGCACCTTTTGCTCCTGGGTCTGTCCTTACCATCTGCTCGCCGAATGGTTCGAGGCCCTGCACCTCAAGCTGGTCGAGAAGAAAATCGTTACCGACCACGAATTCCATCGCGGCGCGCGCACCGTGTTCTGGGTTCTGTTCGCACTGATGGCTCTGGTGACCGGCTATACCGTGTTCGAGACCATCTCGCCGACCGGCATCCTGTCGCGCGCCCTGATCTACGGCCCTGGCCTGGCGCTCGGCTGGGTCTTTCTGCTGCTGCTGTTTGAAGTCTTCTGGTCGCGCCGCGCCTGGTGCCGCTACGTCTGCCCGATCGGCCTGACTTACGGCGTCGTCGGTTCCATCTCGCCGTTGCGCATCCAGTACACCGTCGAACACTGCTTCCACGAAGGCGACTGCCGCAAGGTCTGCCTGGTGCCGCACGTTCTCGATGTCACCATCAAGAACCGCGCCGCCGAGGAACACCTGAGCCTCGGCCCCGACTGCACGCGCTGCGGCCTGTGCGTGGATGTCTGCCCGACCGGCGCCTTGCGCTTCAACATCAAGGGGTTATCCAGGCTGCTCTGATTCCATTTTCAAATCAGCCGAGGACGCGAAGGCGAAGCGAGAGACAGACCGGTTGACCGGCAAGCGAAGCCGACAAAGTCATCGGTTGATTTGGCAATGGAATGAGATGTGTGGTTATTTGCGAGGCAGCCCATTAGAATCAGCCGCACACTGCCTGCACAAGCCGAGCATGATAATCACCCAGATCGATGAAGCCATCGGCGTCATCACCCTCAAGCATGAAGCCAAGCGCAACGCGCTTTCGGAACGCCTGGTCGACAGCGTCATCGGCGCCCTCGCCGAATTCACCCGCCAGGATGTGCGCTGTGCCATCCTGCGCGCCGCACCCGGCGTCAAGGTCTGGTCAGCCGGCCACGACGTATCCGAACTCCCTGAAGGCGGCCACGACCCGCTCGGCTGGCGCGATCCGCTGCGTCATCTGATCCGCGAACTGGAAAACTTCCGCGCCCCGATCATCGCCATGATTGAAGGCAGCGTCTGGGGCGGCGCCTGCGAAACGGTGCTCGCCTGCGACCTGATCGTCGCCACGCCGGAGGCCAGCTTTGCCGCCACGCCCGCTCGCCACAGCGTGCCTTACAACGTCTCCGGCCTGCTCACCTTCCTCAACGCCGCGCACATCCACATCGCCAAGGAAATGCTGTTCACCGCCCAGCCCATCCCCGCCAGCCGGCTCGAACGCATGGGCATCATCAACCACATCGCCCCGGCGGAAACCATCGAGACCGTCACCTACGACATCGCTCGTACCATCGCCAACAACGCCCCGCTGTCGATCACCGTGATGAAGGAGCAATTGCGTATCCTGGCCGGCGCCCACACCATGTCGCCGCAGGACTTCGAGCGCATCCAGGGCCTGCGCCGCGTGGTCTACAATAGCGAGGATTATTCTGAAGGCATAAAAGCTTTCAAGGCAAAACGAAAACCCAAGTTCAAGGGACAGTAATCGTTGTTCATCCGGTTATCTGAAAAGCCGTAACCACCGCAGCTTTGCTGTTCCTTCCCTTTTGATGCAGGTTCAATGTCAGCCGTCGCCGCCTTTTTTATAATCCTAAAAACCGTAGTTGACCGCTCGTGAATTTGATAAACGCTGCATGAACACGACCTTTCCCGACTTCGATGACCGACACCGTATGGGTGAAACCGCTACGCGCCCGATCAGGCCGCCCTCGGGCACGCTGGCGGCGTTGCTCCTCCTTGCAGGCATCAGCCTGCCGCGTCGTCGCGCCTTGCCAGCCCACCCGATGTCGACCTGCTCAGGCGCGTCCAACTACGGTTTTTAGGATAATCCGCCCATGATCCAGATCAGCCATCTCGCCAAGACCTTCCGCCGCGTTCGGGTGCTCGACGGCATCGACCTTAACATCGGCCTCGGCGAGCGCATCGCCCTGATCGGCTCCAACGGCGCCGGCAAGACCACCCTGATCCGCTGCCTGCTCGGCGAATACACCCACGATGGCCAAATCGCCATCGCCGGCCTTGATCCGCGCAAGAACCGTACCGCTGTGCTCGGCAACATCGGCTTCGTGCCGCAACTGCCACCGCCACTGAAAATGCCGGTCGGCCAGTTGATCGACTTCTCGGCCTCGCTGTGCGGCACTGCGCCGCAACGTATCCACGCCGTCGCCCGGCGTCTCGGCCTCGATGTCGACGCCATCGCAACCCGGCAATTCGTCCGCCTCTCCGGTGGCATGAAGCAAAAACTGCTGATCGCCATCGCGCTGGGCCGCGACGCCAGGGTGCTGGTGATGGATGAACCCGCCGCCAACCTCGATCCCGAAGCGCGCAAAATCTTCTTCGACCTCTTGGCCGAGCGACTGGCAGACGCCACGATGCTCATCTCCAGCCATCGTCTCGACGAGGTGTCGGCGCTGGTCAACCGGGTCATCGAAATGGACATGGGCAAGATCGTGCTCGACGACAAGGTCGCCGACAATGCCACGCTAACCTCCCGGCTGGCCTGCCGCATCGCGCTCAGGCGCTTCGAGCCGGCTTTCGCCAAGGCGATTGACGGCTGGAATTTCACCAGCCGCGACAACGATCGGGTCTGGCAAGGCGAGATCGCCGGGCCGGATCGGCTGCGCTTTCTCGGCATCATCTCCCGCTACACGGCGCTGATCGCCGACCTGTCGCTGACCGAGAACGCCGGCTAACCATGTGCCGCAGCCCCGAACGCCGCCAGTTTCTCGGCCGCCTCGCCGCCGCCGGCTTCCTGCTGACGCCGCTGGCCGCCGCGCTGACCGCCTGCCAGAAAGGCGACTGGCCGGAAGGCATGGCCGAAATCAAGTGGGATCGCGACACCTGCGCGCGGTGCAGCATGGTCATCTCCGACCGCCGCTTTGCCGCCCAACTGCGCGGCGGGCCGCAAAATGCCGCCTGGAAGTTCGACGACATCGGCTGCCTGCTGTTCTGGATCCGCGACAAAGCCGCCGACATGCCGTGGCTGGCCGACCCGGCGACCCGCATGTGGGTCGCCGACATGAGCAGCAAGGGCCAGGATGTCAAATGGCTCGACCCGCGCCAGGCCCACTACGTCGGCCGCCATTCGCCGATGGGCTACAATTTCGCCGCCACCGCCCAGCCGCAGGCCGGCAGCCAGGATTTCGCCAGCATGCGCGAACACCTGCTGGCGCGCGGCAAGTGACGCCCATCATGCCGCCGACACCGACGGACATGGCGGACGATACGCCGCTCCGTGCGTCATTCTGCGCGCAGTCGCAGAATCCATCCGGCGTCTGGATTCTGCGACTACGCTTCGCTCCGCGCAGAATGACGGTGAGAGGTTCTTTCACGCTAACCCATAGGCCCGACCCGCCATGAAACAACTCTGGCTGACCGCCAAACTGGATATCGTCGAATCACTGCGCGCCCGCTGGTTCCAGATCTACACCCTGGTTTTCGGCGGCATCGTCGCCCTGCTCTTCGTCTTTGGCCTGACCGAATCGCGGGTGCTCGGCTTCATCGGTCTCTCCCGCCTGCTCGTCACTTACATCCAGCTGACCATGGCCATCCTGCCGATCTTCGTGCTGATTACCACGGTGCGTTCGGTCGCCGGCGACCGCGAGGCCGGCGTCTACGAATACCTGCTGTCGCTGCCGGTATCGCTGTCGGCATGGTTCTGGGGCAAGATCGTCGGCCGCTACCTCGTCATCTTCACGCCGGTCTTTCTGGCCATGCTCGGCGCCACCCTCTGGGCCACGATCCAGGACATCGAGGTGCCGTGGGACATGTTCGGCTACTACACGGCGCTGCTGGCGGTGATGGCCCTATGTTTTCTCGGCATCGGCATGCTCATCTCGGCCATCGCCCGCAGCACCGACATGGCCCAGGGGGCTGCCTTCATGGTCTGGCTGACGCTGCTCTTGTTCCTCGACCTGATCCTGCTCGGCGTCATGATCCAGGGCAAGGTCGCGCCGGAAGTCGCCATCCTCCTGGCCTTGGCTAACCCGCTGCAAGTCTTCCGCACCGCCGCGCTGGCCCTGTTCGACCCGCAACTGATCGTGCTCGGCCCCTCGGCCTTCGTCATCCTCGACCTGTTCGGCGCTACCGGCTACAAAATCTTCGCCCTGGTCTATCCGGCCTTTCTGGGCCTCTTGAGCGCCACCATCGGCTACCTCCTGTTCCGCCGGGGCGACCTGCCGTGAAACATCTGCTCGCCGCCCCGGTTTTGGCCCTGGCCCTGTTCGCGCCACTCGTCCTGGCCGAAGAACAACCCTCCGCGGCACCGCTGTTCGCGGCCACGCTCACCGACCTCAACGATCAGCCGGCGGCCCTCGCCCGCTACCAAGGCAAGCCGCTGATCGTCAACTTCTGGGCGCGCTGGTGTGGCCCCTGCAAGGCCGAAATTCCCGAACTGATCGCCTTCCGCCATGCCCACCAAGGCCAGATCGAAATACTCGGCATCGGCATCGAGGACCGCGCCGAACCGGTCAAGGATTTCGCCAAAGCCTATGACATGGATTACCCGCTGTTCATCGCCAAGGAACAAGGCATGCCGCTGATGAAAGCCCTCGGCAACCCCATCGGCGGCCTGCCCTATACCCTGTTCATCAACCGCCAGGGTAAGGTCGTGCACAAAAAGATGGGGTTGTTGAAAGAAGCCGATTTCACCACCGCCGCTCCGGCCTTGCTGGCGAAATAAAACCGTCCTGACCCCAACGGCATTGTTGCCCCTATAATCCAGACGGCCCCGGCGCATTTCAAGCATTTTCGCATGGCGATTCATCGTCTGTGGGCCGTGGGGCATCCCCACGGCGATTGTTTTGATGTTGCCGATACAGCGCACGACTCCGCCCTGCGCCTCCGGCGCAGATCGGGTCGCGCTCGACCCGCAGGTTGGAATGCACCGTGGGCCGCCCTTTTGTGATTTATACATGTCTCGCCGCCCATCACACGTTCAATGGATCGCTACCGCGCTGGCCCATGCCCTGCTGGCCGCCGACGTCGATCAAGCCCGTACCCGCTCGCAGGCAGCGCTGACGGAGCGCATGGGCATCTGCCTTGGCATTCCCGCATCAGCACAGTTGCGCGCCTTGTCAACTGCGCTGGCGCGGCGGTCACTGCCGTTCTGGCGGCAGCACACGGTACCGACGTTGGCTCGCCATTTGCAAAACATGGCGTCATTCCAAAAACTGTTCGCCGACTCACCACTGTGCGTTCGGCGCTGGCTGTTGCGCCCGGTGGAAATGCGCGACCAGACGCCCGGTTTCATCGCCCCGTTGCCATTACCGCAGTGGCCGACGTCGGTCGATCTGGCGCGTGGACTGGGCATCTCGCTGGATGAACTCGACTGGCTCTGCCATCCCGCTCTGGGCTGGCGCGATGCTCTATCCTCGTCCCCGCCCGCGCCCGGCGCGCGACGCGTCGCGCCGCACTACCGCTGCATTCTCCGGCCCAAGGCCCACGGCGGCTTGCGCCTGATCGAAGCGCCGCTGCCTCTGCTCAAGCGCATACAACGCCGATTGTTGACCGAACTGCTCCAGCATGTGCCGGTTCATGAATGCGCACACGGCTTCGTGCCTGGGCGCGATGTCGCCAGCCATGCGCAAACGCACGCCGGCCAGTCATTCGTGATGACCTTCGATCTGCGCGACTTTTTCAACAGCATCGGCGCTGGCCGCATCAACGCGCTGTGGCGCAGCCTGGGTTACCCGGAAGGCACGGCGCGCTGCCTGAGCGCCCTGACCACCACGCGCACGCCCGCGCCGGTGCGCGCCCGGCTGCATGAATCGGGCGAGGCGAATTTCATGCGCCAGCGCCGCCTGAGCAGCGCCCATCTGCCGCAAGGCGCGCCGACCTCGCCGGCCCTGGCGAACCTCTGCGCCTTCGGGCTGGATTTGCGGCTGGCCGGTCTGGCCGAACGCTTCGGTGCGCGCTATTCGCGCTATGCGGACGATCTCGTGTTCTCCGGCCCGGCGGCGCTGGGCCGCCAGTCCCGCGCCCTACACGCCTGGGTCAGCGCCATCGTCGCCAGCGAGGGCTTCGCCCTGCATCCGGCCAAGACGCGCCAGCTACCGGCGCACCACCAACAGCGCATCACCGGACTGGTCATCAACCAGCGCCCCAACCTGGCCCGCGATGATTACGACCGCCTGCGCGCCGAACTGCATCAACTCACGTTCAAAACCGCCGTCGATCCCGCGCTGCGGGCGCATCTGCAAGGACGGCTGACCTGGGCTACCCGCTTCGTCTGCGCCAGCCGCGCCCGCAAGCTGAAGGGCTTGCTGGAACGGATCGACTTTGCGCCGGCTTCTTCCGCATAACGCCACCACCTGCACTTTGCCATGCTCAAACGTAAGTGTCGCTGCGGGACGATTTATTCATACCCAAGGCTTTTCAACAGCCGCTCGTCATCATTCCAGCCCGACTTCACCTTGACCCAGACCTCGAGGTAAACCTTGCCGTCGAATAGCCGTTCCATGTCCTGGCGCG
>WQUQ01000296.1 GCA_009782025.1 Desulfobulbus sp.
TGGTCAATCTGGCGGTGGTGGTCGGCAAGCGCCACGGCGGGCTGGCCGGCGCCATCGTCGCGCCGCTCGGCCTGCTGGCCGGGCCGTTCGTCATCGTCGTGCTGCTGGCGATGCTGTACGACGCCTGGGGCCAGTTGCCCATCGCCCAATCCATGCTGCGCGGCATCGCCGCCGCCGGCGCCGGTCTATTGTTTGCAATGGCCTGGCGCATGGGCAGCGCCATCAAGGACAAGGCGGTGTTCCTGCCCTTTGCCGCGCTGGTCTCGCTCGGCGTCGCCGGCCTGCGCTGGCCGATGCTGTGGGTCATGCTGGCCGGCCTGGCCGCATCCGGCGGGCTGGCCTGGTGGCGGCTGGGGCGGTCATGACGACGGTCGTCGAACTGTTCGTCGAGTTCGCCATCCTCTCCTTCGTCGCTTTCGGCGGCGCGACGGCCTTGCTGCCCGAGATGCACCGCCTGGTCGTCGATCAGCACCACTGGCTCGACGCCGCCACCTTCACCCATCTCTATGCCATCGCCCAGGCCGCGCCGGGGCCGAACGTGCTGGTCGTCACCCTGATCGGCTGGCAGATCGCCGGTCTGGCCGGCGCGTTGGCAACGACGTTGGCCATGTGCCTGCCGATGAGCATGCTGATCTACCTGCTGATCGACCACTGGGAGCGTTTCGCCGGCCGCCGCTGGCAACGCGCCATCAGCCTCGGCGTCGCCCCGCTGGCCGTCGGCCTGGTTTTTTCCGGCGCAACGCTGATCGCTCAATCGGTCGGCTTGAGCGGCCCGGCGCTTGTTCTCCTCGCCGTGACCGCCATCGCCGCCGTGCGCACCCGCTGGCATCCGCTATGGTTCATCGCCGCCGGCGCTGCTTTGGGAGCCAGCGGTTTGCTGTAATGCAGTGGCCGATGGTCAAACTGCCACTGGCGCGGCGATATGCGGCAGCGGATCGTAATCGTCGAGGCGAAAATCCTCGAAGCGGAAGGCGAAGATGTCCTTGACCTCGGGGTTCAGCCACATCGTCGGCAGCGGGCGCGGCGCGCGCGTCAGTTGCCGGCGGGCCTGCTCGAAGTGGTTGGCGTAGAGGTGGGCGTCGCCGAAAGTGTGCACGAACTCACCCGGCTGGTAGCCGCAGACCTGGGCCAGCATCAGGGTCAGCAGCGCGTAGCTGGCGATGTTGAAGGGCACGCCGAGGAAAATGTCGGCGCTGCGCTGGTAAAGCTGGCAGGAGAGCTTGCCGCCGGCGACGTAAAACTGAAACAGGCAGTGGCAGGGCGGCAGGGCCATGTGGTCCACGTCACCCGGGTTCCAGGCGCTGACGATATGCCGGCGCGAATCCGGGTTGTGCTTGAGGCTGTGCGCCAGTTGCGCGATCTGGTCGATGACGCGGCCATCCGCCGTTTCCCAGCGCCGCCACTGTTTGCCGTACACCGGGCCGAGGTCGCCGTTGGCGTCGGCCCACTCATCCCAGATGCGAACGCCGTTTTCCTTCAGGTAGGCGATGTTGGTATCGCCTTGAAGAAACCACAGCAGTTCGTGAATGATGGATTTCAGGTGCAGCTTCTTGGTCGTCAGCGCCGGAAAGCCGTGGCTGAGGTCGAAGCGCATCTGCCAGCCGAAGATCGAGCGCGTACCGGTGCCGGTGCGGTCGGATTTGTCGTGGCCGTGTTCAAGCACATGGCGCATGAGGTCCAGGTATTGCTGCATGGGAAAAGCGTGCCGTCGGATCGAAAGCGGCGATTCTACTCCGCGCCGCCGTTCCGGCTGCGCGAGGAACGAATCTGGGGCTACACTAGCGAATTGTGAAATTGCCAGGCGAGGATAGTGTGTCGAATCAGGTAACGGAGCCAGGAACGGGGCCAAAAGCTGGGCCAAATCAGGCGTTCGCGGGAAAAACGCTGCATCCCCTGGCCGATGCGGAGGCGCTGCGGCGGATCATCGCCGATTTGCCGAAGGACAACGCCTTCAAGGCGCTTGACGAGGTGGTCGAGTGGCTCGCGTCGACGCGCAATGCCGGCGGATTGAGCGTCGATCGGCTGTACGAGGCGGCGGCGCAGTTGGAGGATGCGGTGCAGGGCCATGTGGCCCGGTTGTGCCGCAATTACCTGCATACCTCGCCCCTGCCGCGCACCGAGGAAGAACGCCTGTGGTCGCTCAGCCATGGCTATTGGCAAACGCTCTCCGACGTCTACGAACGCTGCCTGCACGGCCTGGCCGTTCGCGGCAAAGCGGCTGAAAATCTGAAGGTCTTGCTGCCGGCCCTTTGCGCTCGCCAGATCGCCGCGCTGGGCACGCTTCTGAAGTGGGATCGTTTCCGCTACGGCCCGCCCGCCGAAGGGGTCTGGCAGCGTCTCGGGCAAACCTTGCTGACCGCCGAAGCGGCCGGCGTGGCAACGCGCACGGTGACCCTGAGCGGCGGCATCGCCAGTTCCCCGGCACGGGAATACCAGAAGATCATGATTTTCCACGCCGCCTCGACGGACAGCCTGACGCCGCTGGAAATCGAATTGGCCGAACGGCTGATCGAACACTTTCTTTCCGGTTTCGTGTTTACCGCCGAAGTCAGCCACGACTGCGTGTATTGGGTGGATCTTCAACTGGCCCAGCCGCCCCTGCGTCTGGCGCAGATGCCCGCGGAGGCGCGGCCGAGCCAGCGCTTCTATCGGCCGGGCACGGCCCATGCCGAACTGAGCGCGCTGCTGCAAAGCCTTGAGAGCGGCGGCGAAGCGCCCGCCGATATTTCTCTTGGCGGCCGCTATTCGGGGCACGCGCTGATTCCGGTATTGCGGCATCTGGTCGCCTATCTGGCGCCGATTCCACCGCAGCGCCAGCATGATCGGCATCGCGTCAAACACCGGATGTCGGTGCTCAACGGCCTGGTCAATGCCTACGTCGCTTTTTCCGACGAGTTTGGCGGCCAGCCGGTCGGCCTGCAAATGGAAAGCTGGGAGGTCGACAACGTCAGCCGCGGCGGCCTCGGCGCCGTGGTCAGCGGCCTGCCGGCCGACTGGCTGCACGTCGGCGCCTTGTTGTCCCTGCGCCCGGATGGCGGCAACAACTGGCTGCTCGGCATCGTCCGCCGCTATTTTCGGGAAACCGACAACGAGGCGCGGGTCGGCATCGAGACGCTGGCCCGCCATGCCCTCTCGGTCGAGTTGAGCGTGCGCGGCGCAGCGTCTGCCGTCGGCATGCCGGCGCTGCTGCTGGAAAACCGCGGCCAGCCGGGGGAAGTGCGCGTGGTGTTGCCGCCGGACAGTTTCAATTTCCAGGAAAGCCTGGAATGCACGGTCGATGGCCGGCATTGCCTGCTGTTGCCGGCAGCGCTGCTGGAGCATACCGCCGATTACGAACTGACCCGCTACTACCTGCGCCGCGCCTAGGGAAGC
>WQUQ01000297.1 GCA_009782025.1 Desulfobulbus sp.
GTGGCGGCAGTAGCTCAGTTGGTAGAGTCCCGGATTGTGATTCCGGTTGTCGTGGGTTCGAGCCCCATCTGTCGCCCCAGCATTCAAAGCCCCGCAGGTCGATGACCGGCGGGGCTTTCTCATTCTTCCTCCGGCTCGTGGCCGTCGACGTGGTCGGTGCCGCTCAAACCGCGCGCGGCGAGCAGGACGACGAGGAACAGCGCAGTGGTGGCGAAGCCGATGACGATGGCTGTCAGCACCAGCGCTTGCGGCAGCGGGTCGGTGTACAGCGCCGGGTTGCTGCCCAAAGTCGGCGCGATGACCGGCGGCGCGCCGAGGCGCAGGCGGCCCATGGCGAAGATGAACAGGTTGACGGCGTAGGCGAGCAGCGACAGGCCGATGATGACCTGGAAGGTGCGCGGGCGCAGGATCAGGTAGATGCCGGAACCGGCCATGATGCCGATGGCCAGTGAAAGGATCAGTTCCATCGCGGGACTCCGTCGGCTTCGTTTTTCCCGGCCCGGTTGCGCAGCGACTGGTGGGCGATGGCGACCAGCATCAGTACGGTGGCGCCGACGACCAGCAGGTAGACGCCGACATCGAACAGCAGCACCGTCGACAGGTGAATGTCGCCCACGAGCGGCAGGCTGCCGTGCCAGGCCTCGGCGGTCAGGAAGGGATCGTCGGCCAGGCCGGCGCTGATGCCGGCGGCGGCGGCGGCGAGCAGGCCGACGGCGATCCAGTAGAGGGGGCGGATGCGCAGACGGGATTCAACCCACAGCGTGCCGCCGACGATGTATTGCAGGATGATCGCGGTGGCGAACACCAGGCCGCCGACGAAGCCGCCGCCAGGCGCGTTGTGGCCGCGCAGCAGGAAGAACAGCGAAATCAGCATGGCCATCGGCAAGAGCAGGCGAACCAGCACGGCGGGCAGCATCAGATAGCCGGCGGGCAGGCCGTCCACGGGTTCCGGCGCGCGCGCAGGGTCATCCTGCTCGACCTGCTGGGCGGGCAGGGCGACGCTTTCCGGCGCCGGGCGAAAGCGCCGCAGCAGCGCGAACACCGTCAGCGCCACGATGGCCAGCACGGTGATTTCGCCGAAGGTGTCGAAGCCGCGAAAATCGACCAGGATGACGTTGACCACGTTCAAGCCGCCGCCCTGCGGCAGCGCCTGCTCGATGAAAAAGGGGGCGATGCCGTCGACGGCCGGGCGGCTCAGGATGGCGTAGGTCAGCGCGGCGAGGCCGCCGCCGCCGGCGATCGCCACCAGCAAATCGCGCAGGCGGCGCAAATGGGTGCGCAGCGGTTCCGTCTTGCCTTCGCGGAAACGGGCGTCGCGCCGCGGCAGCCAGCGCAGGCCGAGCAGAATCAGCACGGCGGTGACGACCTCCACCGCCAGTTGCGTCAGCGCCAGATCGGGGGCCGAGAGCCAGACGAAGGTCAGACTCGTCGCCAGCCCCGCGCCGCCGGCCAGAATCAGCGCCGCCAGCCGGTGCAGCTTGGCCTGCCAGGCGGCGGCCACGGCGCAGACCGCGCCGACGATCCACAACAGGGCGAAGGCCGGGTCGAGCACGGTCGCCGATTGCCTGCCGAAACGTAATGGCCCGTCAACGAAAGGCAGCAGGCTGGCGCCGAGGGCGACCAGCACGATCACCAGCAACTGGGTTTGCAGGCGTGCCGAGGTGAGATGGCCGAGCAGCCGGCCAGCCAGGCTGGTGGCCGTGTTCAGCAGCCAGTTGAAGGCTTGTTTGCCGTCGAGCCTGCCGAGCAGCGGGATGCGCTCGCTGCGCCGGTCGATGCACGGCAGGTAGAGCATGACGCCGCCCATCAACGCGGTCAGACTCATGTAGAGCGGCAGGTTGAAGCCATGCCAGACGGCCAGGCTGTAGGTCGGCGCCGTCGGACCGAGCAGGGCGTCGGTCGCCGTGCGCAGGAAGGGGCCGACGGTCTGCGCCGGCAACATGCCGACCAGCAGACAGGCGGCGACCAGCAGCGCGCTCGGCAGCAGCATCCAGCGCGTCGGCTCGTGCGGCTGGTGCGGCAGATCGGTGGCGGCTTGGCCAAAAAATACCTGGTGAATGAAGCGCAGCGAATAGGCGACGCTCAACATGCCGGCCAGCGTCGCCGCCATCGGCAACAGCAGGCGTTGCCACTCGGCGCCCTCGACAAACACCGTTTCGGCGAAAAACATCTCCTTCGACAAAAAGCCATTGAGCAGCGGCACGCCGGCCATCGCGGCGGCGGCCACCATGGCCAGCGTGGCGGTGATCGGCATGGCCCGGTACAGGCCCGACAGGCGATTGACATCGCGCGTGCCGGTTTCGTGATCGACGATGCCGGCGGCCATGAACAGCGACGCCTTGAAGGTGGCGTGATTGACCATGTGAAAGACGGCGGCGACCAGCGCCAGTTCGCTGTTCATGCCGAGCAAGAGGGTGATGAGGCCGAGGTGGCTGATGGTCGAATAGGCCAGCACGCCCTTCAGATCGTTCTGGAACAGCGCCAGATAGCCGCCGATCAAGAGCGTGCACAAGCCGGCGCCACCAATCAGCCAGAACCACAAATCGCTGCCGGCCAGCACCGGCCACAGCCGGGCGAGCAGAAAGACGCCAGCCTTGACCATGGTCGCCGAATGCAGATAGGCCGACACCGGCGTCGGCGCCGCCATCGCGTGCGGCAACCAGAAATGGAAGGGAAACTGGGCGCTCTTGGCCAGCGCGCCCAGAGCAATCAACCCGACGATGGCCGGATACCACGCGTGCGCCTTGATCTGCCCGCTGGCGGCCAGCACGGCATCGAGATCGTAACTGCCGACGATATGGCCGATCAGCAAGACGCCGGCGAGCAGCGCCAGACCGCCCGCGCCCGTCACCGTCAACGCCATCCGCGCCCCGGTGCGGGCGTCGCTGCGATGATGCCAGTAAGCGATCAGCATGAACGAGGCGAGGCTCGTCAACTCCCAGAACATCGCCAGTTGCAGCAGATTACCGGAGAGCACGACGCCGAGCATGGTGCCCATGAAGGCCAGGAAGAAGGAAAAAAAGCGCGGCACCGGGTCGGCCGGCGACATGTAGTAGCGGGCATAAATCACCACCAGCAGGCCAATCAGCGCCACCAGCATGGCGAACAGCCAGGCGTAGCCATCCATGCGCAACTGAAAATCGAGGCCCAGCGTCGGCGACCACGGGATAGTCAGGCGCAACACGTCCGCACCGGCCAGTTGCGGATACTGGGCGGCGGTCAGCAGCGTGACCGTCAACGCAATGACACCCGCCAGCCAGGCTTCGGCGTTACGCGCGTTGGTCGGCAGCAGCGCCGCGCACAGGCTGCCGATGAAGGGAAGGAGGACGATCAGGAGCAGGGCCATGGTGGGGAGTCTAGCAGTTCAA
>WQUQ01000298.1 GCA_009782025.1 Desulfobulbus sp.
GGCGCTCACGGTTGGCCCCGGCAGCGCCCCCGGCGTCGCCCAGGGGCCGCTCATCAACGCCGCCGGCCTCGCCAAGGTCGAGGCGCATGTCGCCGATGCCGTCGCCAAGGGCGCGCGCGTGCTGTGCGGCGGCGCTCGTCACGAGTTGGGCGGCAACTTCTTCCAGCCGACGGTGCTGGCCGATGTGCATCCCGACATGCGCATCGCCCGCGAGGAAACCTTCGGCCCGCTCGCGCCCCTGTTCCGCTTCGACACCGAGGAACAAGCCATCGCGCTGGCCAACGCGACCGAATTCGGCCTGGCCGCCTACTTCTACAGCCGCGACGTTGGCCGCTGCTGGCGTCTGGGCGAGGCGCTCGAATACGGCATGGTCGGCATCAACACCGGCCTGATTTCCAACGAAGTCGCGCCTTTCGGCGGCATCAAGCAATCCGGCATCGGCCGCGAGGGGTCGAAGTACGGCATCGAGGACTATCTGGAGGTGAAATACCTCTGTTTCGCGGTCTAGCGCCCGCCGGAGATTTCAAGGCCCGCCTTCCCGGGCGATGCGCAACAGGCCGTCGAGCGGCAGATTCGGCGCGTCGACGCAGGGGATGCCGAGACGCGGCCGCAAGACGCCGGCATTGCCGCCGGAGAGCAGGCAGATCGCCGTTGGCGCAGCCAGCCGGGCGAAGGCGCGCTCGATGGCGCCGAGTTGCGCTTCGAGCGCGCCGGTGGCAATGGCGTCCTCGGTGCTGCGCGGCGTGGCCGACCAAGCGCCGCTCGCCAGCGGCAGATCGGCGGTATCGCGCGCCAGGGCGCGGCGCATCAGATCGCTGCCGGGCAGGATCAGGCCACCGAGAAAATTGCCGTCGCCGTCGAGGCTGTCGATGGTCGTCGCCGTGCCGGCCATCACCACCAGGCAGGGCGTTGTCGTCCGCGCCCGCGCGCCGATCAGCGCGCACCAGCGGTCGACGCCGAGCCGCTCGGGCTGGCGATAGTGATTGACCACGCCGGCGCAACGCGCGCTGCTGCGCACCTCTTGCAGCAGCGGCGACCAGGCGCCGAGATGTTCGCGGAGGCGCGACGCGGCGGCAGGGCCGGCCACATTGGCCAGCAGCAGCCGGCGCGGCATGGGCCAGCGCCCGACCAGTGCGCTCAGTGCAGCCGCCAGCGCTAGCGCGTCATCATGCCCGGCAGCGCCCTGCTCCAGCCAGGCATGACCATCATGGACGCCCCATTTGAGGCGGCTGTTGCCGCTGTCGAGGCAGACGATCATGCCGGACGCAGGCTGACTTCGCCGCTATGGATACGCTGCACGCCCGCCGCCGTTTGCAACAGCAGCGCGCCATCGGCATCGGCGCCGAGGCAGACGCCAGCCAGCGGCTCGCCTTCGCCGAGCACTTGCACCGGGCGCTCCTGCCAGACGTGGCGGCTCTGCCAGTCGGCGCGCAGGGCGGCGAACCCGGCCTCGGCGAAACGGTCGAGCGCCATGGCCAGTTCACGCAGGATGGCCGCCAGCACCGCGTGCCGGTCGACCGCCGCCAGCCCGGCCCGATCCAGCCCGGCCGCCGGCTGCGCCAGTTCATCCACCGGCTGACCGAGATTGAGGCCGATGCCGATCACCGCCTGACAGCCGCGCCGGTCGCTGGTCAGTTCGACCAGCACGCCGGCCAGCTTGGCGTAATCGCCATCGGCCGTCGCCAGCAGCACGTCGTTCGGCCATTTCAAGCCGATGCCGCGAGCGCCCAGCGCCTCCAGCGCCCGCGCCAAGGCCGCGCCGACAGCCAGCGACAGACCGCCGAGGCCCGCCGGCAAAACGGCGAAACGCCACAGCAGGGAAAAAGTCAGGCTGCGCTCGGGCGAGGACAGCCAACTCCGGCCGCGGCGGCCGCGACCGGCCGTCTGGCGGTCGGCGACGACCACGCTGCCCGCCGGCGCGCCGGCCTCGGCCCGGCGCAGCAACTCGCTGTTGGTGGAATCGCAGACAGCGAGGGCATCAATGTCGAAACGCCCGGCCAGTTCGCCGAGTCGGGTTTTGAGCAGGATGGGGTCGAGTAGCGGCATGCGGCGGATTTGAAAATGGAAGGATTCGTTACGACGCCGCCGGCATTGCCCAGCCGCCGCCCAGCGCTTTAATCAGCCCGACGCTGGCCGCCAGGCGGCGGTTGCGGATGTTGAGCAGGCTGTTCTCGGCGTTGAGCAGCGTGGTTTGCGCCTGCACGACGTTGAGATAGGTGACGGTGCCGGCGCGGTATTGGTTGCTGACGATGGTCAGCGAGGTTTGCGCCGCGTCGCGGGCGGCTTCCTGCGTTTGCTGCTGTTGCGCCAGGCTGTGCAGGGCGGCGAGGTTGTCCTCGACTTCCTGAAAGGCGATCAGCACGGTCTGGCGGTAGGCGGCAACCTCGGCGTCGTAGGCGGCTTCGGCGCCGCGTTTGGCGGCGCTGCGCGCGCCGCCGTCGAACAGGGTGGCGGCGAGTTGCGGGCCGACCGACCAGATGCGGTTGGGCAGCGTGAACCAGTCGGCATAGGTGCGCGATTGGTAACCGCCTTGCGCCGACAGCGTCAAATTGGGGTAGAAGGCGGCGACGGCGACGCCGATCTGGGCATTGGCGGCGGCGACGCGGCGCTCGGCGGCGGCGATGTCGGGACGGCGTTGCAGCAGCGTCGACGGCACGCCAGCCGGGACTTCCGGCACCGCGCCGGTCAACGCGCCGACAGCCAAGCTGAAATCGGCCGGAGCCTTGCCGACCAGCAAGGCGATGGCGTGTTCGGTCTGGGCGCGCGCCAGGCCGGCGTCGAGCAGGCTGGTGCGCGCCGATTCAAGCTGGCTTTCGGCCTGGGCGACATCGGCCGGCGTGACGACGCCGCTGGCCAGCCGGTTGCGGGTGATTTGCAGGGCGCGCTCGTAAGCCTGCACGGTGTCGCGGAGCAGTGCTTGCTGCGCATCGAGCACGCGCAACTGGAAGTAACTGGTCGCCAGTTGGGCGCGCGCCGCCAGCCGGGCCGCTTCGAGATCGGCGGCGCTGGCTTCTTCCGTGGCGCTGGCGGCTTCGCGGCCACGGGAGAGGCCGCCCCACAGATCGAGTTCCCAGGCGGCGGTGAGGAGCGCGCTGTAGTTGTCCTGCAAATTGCCGGTCGTCGTCGTGCTTTGCTGTCCCTGCGAACGGGTTTTTGCCGCGTTGGCCCGCAGCGTCGGATACAGCGCCGCGCCGGCCTGGCTGGTCAGTTCCTGCGCCTGGCGATAGCGCGCGGCGGCGGCCTGGATGGTGTAGTTGTCGATGTCGACCTGCTGCATCAAGGCATCGAGCGCGGCGTCGCCGAACACCGCCCACCAGTCGCCGCGCGCCCTGTCGTCCTGCGGCGCGGCAGGCTGCCAGCCCTGGCTCTCCTTGTAATTTTGCGGCGTCGGCGCACCCGGCTTGACGTAATCGGGGCCGACGGCGCAGGCGGAAAGCAGCGCGGCGGCGCAGGCGAGCGGGATGAGCAGGGGGCGTCGGGGCGAGGGACGGGCATCGTTAGTGTGAGAGAACGCCCCCTCACCCCAACCCTCTCCCCGCAAGCGGGGCGAGGGAGCACACCCCTCGCCCCCTGCAAGGGGGAGAGGGGCAGGGGTGAGGGGGGCGGCGCAAGCGCCATGATCGTGGGGCGAATGGCTCGATGCGGATTTCATGGGCGGCTCAGGACGCAGGGTTGGGTTGGGGTTCGAGGCCGCGTTTGGCGGCGCGGCGGCGCTCATGCCACAAACGCAGGCGGTCGAGGTAGAGATAGACGACGGGCGTCGTGTAGAGGGTCAGCAACTGGCTGATGAGCAGGCCGCCGACGATGGCGATGCCGAGCGGCTGGCGCATCTCGGCCCCTTCGCCGCGGCCGAGGGCGAGCGGAATGGCGCCGAACAGCGCGGCCATGGTGGTCATCATGATCGGCCGGAAGCGCAGCACGGCGGCGCGGTGAATGGCCTCGCGGCTGCTCAGTTTCTGCTCGCGCTCGGCGACCAGCGCGAAGTCGATCATCATGATGGCGTTCTTCTTGACGATGCCGATCAGGAGCAGCACGGCGATCAGCGCGATGATCGAGAATTCGGTCTTGAACAGCATCAGCGCCAGCAGCGCGCCAACGCCGGCCGAGGGCAGCGTCGACAGAATGGTGATCGGGTGAATCAGGCTTTCGTAAAGAATGCCGAGCACGATGTACACGGCAATGAGCGCGGTCAGGATGAGGATCGGCTGGCTGCTCATCGATTGCTGGAAAACCTTGGCCGTGCCCTGAAAACTGCCCTGCACCGAAGTCGGCACGCCGATGCGCGCCATGGCGTCGGCCACGGCGGCGCTGGCCTGCGACAGTGAAACCTTGTCGGCGAGATTGAACGAGATGGTGGTGGCGACGAACTGGCCCTGGTGATTGACCGCCAGCGGCGTCTTGTCCGGCCCCCATTTGGCGATGGCGGCCAGCGGCACCGAGACGCCGCCCGGCGCGATGAGGTAGACGTCGCGCAGCGACTCCGGGCCTTGCAGATAGCGCGGCGCCAGTTCCATGACCACGCGATACTGGTTGAGCGGGTTGTAGATGGTCGACACCTGGCGCTGGCCGAAGGCGTCGTTGAGGATGGAATCCACCTGGCGCGCATTCAGGCCGAGCCGGTAGGCGGCGTCGCGGTCGATTTCGATCGTCGTTTGCAGGCCGCCCTCCTGCTGGTCGGTATTGACATCTTGCAGTTGCGGCAGTTGCGAAAGCGCCACGCGGATTTTCGGCTCCCAGGCGCGCAACTCGCTCAGATTGTCGGCTTGCAGGGTGTATTGATACTGCGCGTTGGCCGAACGGCCGCCGACGCGAATATCCTGCACCGATTGCAGAAAAAGCTGCGCGCCGGGAATGACCGCCGTTTTGCCGCGCAGGCGATTGATGACCTGATCGGCGCTTTCCTTTCTTTCGCTGCGCGGCTTCAGGCCGACGAACATGAAGCCGCTGTTGCGCTGGCCGCCGCCGGTGTAAGCGCTGACGATATCGACCGCCGGATCGCGGCGCACGATCTCGACAAACGCCTGCATTTTCTGCCGCATGGCCTGGAAGGAAATCGCCTGGTCGGCCTGCACGAAACCGGTCATGCGGCCGGTATCCTGCTGCGGGAAAAAACCCTTCGGCACGATGATGTAGAGCCACACATTCAGCCCGATCATGGCCAACAGAATCAGCATCACGAGGCGCGGGTGATCCAGGGCCAGGGTCAGCGTGCGGCCATAACCGGCCGCCAGGCGCTTGAGGAAGTGGCCGACCCCGCGCGAAAAACGGCCTTCCTGATGCTGCGGCCCATCCTCGCGCCGCGCCTTGAGCAGCCGCGAACACATCATCGGCGTGGTCGTCAGCGAGACGATCAGCGACGCGAAAATCGCCACCGACAACACCAGCGCGAATTCGCGGAACAGCCGGCCGACGATGCCGCCCATGGCCATGATCGGAATGAACACGGCGACCAGCGACAGGCTGATCGACAACACCGTGAAACCCACCTCGCGCGCCCCGATGAGCGCCGCCTCGCGCGGTTTCATGCCGGCCTCGATGTGGCGCGAAATGTTTTCCAGCACGACGATGGCATCATCGACGACGAAGCCGGTGGCAATGGTCAGCGCCATCAGCGACAGGTTGTTGAGCGAAAAACCGGCCAGATACATGACGCCGAACGTGCCGACCAGCGACACCGGCACCGCCACGCTGGGAATCAGCGTGGCGCGGCCGTTACGCAGGAAGAGAAAAACCACCAGGATGACCAGCGAAATCGAGATCATCAGCGTCAATTCCACGTCGCGCAGCGAAGCGCGGATGGTCGTCGTGCGATCCTGCGCCACATTGAAATCGACCGCCGCCGGAATCGAGGCGCGCAACTGCGGCATCAGCGCCTTGACGCGATCCACCGTGTCGATGATGTTGGCCCCCGGCTGGCGGCTCAGAATCAGCACCACCGACGGCTGGCCATTGACCATGCCGGCGTTGCGCACGTCCTGCACCGAATCGATGACGTTGGCCACATCTTCGAGCCGTACCGCCGCGCCGTTCTTCCACGACACGATCAGCGGCATGTATTCCCTGGCCGTGCGCGCCTGGTCGTTGGCCTGAATCTGCCAGCGCTGCGCGTCGTTTTCGACCAGGCCCTTGGGGCGGTTGGTATTGGTCGCCACGATGGCGTTGCGCACATCCTCCAGCGACACGCCGGCGTGCGTCAGCGCCGCCGGGTCGAGTTCGACGCGCACCGCCGGCAGCGAACTGCCGCCGACATTCACCTGCCCGATGCCCGGTATCTGCGAGATTTTCTGCGCCAGAATGGTCGACGCCACGTCGTACATCTGGCCCTGCGTCATCGTCGCCGAGGTCAGCGTCAGAATCATGATCGGCGCATCGGCCGGATTGACCTTGCGATAGGTCGGATTGTTCGGCAGGCTGGTCGGCAAGAGGCTGCGCGCCGCATTCAGCGCCGCCTGCACGTCGCGCGCCGCGCCGTCGATGTTGCGCGAAAGATCGAACTGCACCGTGACGCGGGTATTGCCCAGCGAACTCGACGACGTCATCTCGGTAATGCCGGCGATGCGGCCCAACGCTCTTTCAAGGGGCGTGGCCACCGTCGCCGCCATCGTCTCCGGGCTGGCTCCCGGTAGCGAGGCGGACACCGAAATGGTCGGAAAATCCACCTGCGGCAAGGGTGACACCGGCAACAGCGCGAAGCCGAGAAAACCGGCCAGCGCCACCCCGATCGTCAGCAGCGTGGTCGCCACCGGGCGGTCGATGAAGAGGGCGGAGAGGTTCATGCCGGATCAGCCATTGCGCCAGCGCGCAAAATGACGCACGGAATCGCCCTGGCCCGATGACCCAAGCGCATCAGACCTGCCCTCCCACGCCCTTGAATTTTTCAACGAAGGTCACTGGCGAATGGTTTTGTCTCTGGTTTTCACTCATGGCGCAAGCAGCGGATTACGCACCTTGAGCGCGGGGAAGCGGTTGAAATCCCGATCCGCGCTCCACAATTCGCGCACCCCGTGAGCCAGACAAAGCGCCGCGATACGGGCGTCGTGCACCATACCCCCTTGTACGCGTGCTTTGGTCAGCAGATCACGCAAGGTTGGCCAGTGGGCGGGGGTTTCCGAGAGCAGATGCAGCGTGGGCGATCCCAGCCAGGTTTCGATTTGCCTGATCGCTTCTTCTGTCGTACTGGGCGGTGAATAGAGGCGCGGGTGAGTGGCAATGTTGTAGAACTCATGCAGGCAGGGCCAAGGAATGGCCCATGGCGATTTTTTTTCAGCCAGACCACGCACCAATCTGGCGGCCTCGGTATGAAAGCGGTTTTCCCCACGATGCGCGTACACCAGCAGGTTGGTATCGAGCGCAATCATCAGCCACGCTCGTAAATGAGGTCGCGGATTTCTTCCCAAGAGGCATTCCGAAATTCCGTTGTCATACCATTGCCGGTGACGCTGGCGTCGGCGAGCCTGAACGGCTCCGCTTCCGGCTTTTGCTTCATCACCATACGCAACCCCTGTTCGATCAGCGCCTTCATGGTCATGCGGTGGTCGCTGGCGTACTGCCGCGCCTGAGCAAAGAGGGCATCGGGCATCTCGATGGTGGTTTTCACGCGGGTCTCCCCTGTTGAACAATATGGGTGCCCATATTACCATGCGCCCCGCTCATGCTTATCCTGTTCGCCCGGCAATTAGGTATTGTCATACTGTTTGCCGCGCGGGAAATGCGGCAAGAAGCTTGGCAGCCTCTCGACGGCGGGTTTCACCCCGCCAGCCGCCGCAATAACTTGTCGTGAATGCCGCCGAAACCGCCGTTGCTCATGACCAGAATGTGATCGCCGGGGCGGGCGGCGGCGGTGATGCGTTCGACCAGGGCGTCGAGATCGTCGGCCACGCTGGCGCGCTCGCCGAGCGGGGCCAGGGCCGCGCCGGCATCCCAGCCGAGGTGGCTGGCATAGCAGTAAACGGCATCGGCTTCGGAGAGGCTGTCCGGCAACTGGCTTTTCATGGCGCCCAGTTTCATGGTGTTCGAGCGCGGTTCGAGCACGGCCAGGATGCGGGCCTGGCCGACTTTGCGGCGCAGGCCGGCGATGGTGGTGGCGATGGCCGTCGGGTGATGGGCGAAATCGTCGTAGACGGTAATGCCGCGCACCGTGCCGCGCACTTCCATGCGCCGCTTGACGTTGCCGAAGCGGGCCAGGGCGGCCAGTCCCTGGGCGAAGGGCACGCCGACGTGGCGGGCGGCGAGCAGCGCGGCGCAGGCGTTGGCCCGGTTGTGCGCGCCGGATAGTGGCCAGATGGCGCGGCCGATTTCGCCCGTTGCCCCGTGCAAAATCAGTTCGCCGCTGGCGTCGTCGCCATCCGTGCGGTAGCCGGCTGGATCGTTGAAGCGTTCGACCGGCGTCCAGCAACCGCGTTGCAGCACGCGGTCGAGGCTGGCTTCGCCGGCATTGGCGACGATCAGGCCGGAGGCGGGCAAGGTGCGCACCAGATGATGAAATTGCGTCTCGATAGCCGCCAGATCGCTGAAGATGTCGGCGTGATCGAATTCGAGGTTGTTGAGGATCGTCGTTCGCGGGCGGTAGTGGATGAACTTGGAACGCTTGTCGCAAAACGCGGTGTCGTATTCATCGGCCTCGATGACGAAGAACGGCGTCTCGCCAAGCCGCGCCGAGACGCCAAAATCAAGCGGCACGCCGCCGATCAGGAAGCCCGGTTTCAGCCTGGCTTCTTCCAGCATCCAGGCCAGCATCGAACTGGTTGTTGTTTTGCCGTGCGTGCCGGCGACGCCGAGCACCCAACGGCCGCACAGGATGTTGTCGGCCAGCCATTGCGGCCCGGAAACGTAGGCCAAACCCTGGTCGAGAATGGCTTCGAGCAAAGGGTTGCCGCGCGAAATGGCGTTGCCGACCACGAACAGATCGGGCTTGAGGGCGCATTGGTCGGCGCCATAGCCTTCGATCAGGTCGACGCCGGTGGCGCGCAACTGGTCGCTCATCGGCGGGTAGACGTTGGCATCGCAACCGGTGACCCGGTGGCCGGCGGCCACGGCCAGTTGGGCGATACCGCCCATGAAAGTGCCGCAGATGCCGAGAATGTGAATGTGCATGGCGCGAACCGTGGGTAAATATCCCCCGGCAAAGCCGGGGGCTTTATGATGTGAGCCGCTCAAAGCGGCGAAACGGTGGCGCTAACGCGCCCCGACCTATACGCCACCTATCGG
>WQUQ01000299.1 GCA_009782025.1 Desulfobulbus sp.
AGAATCCACTCGCCGCATGGATTCCGCGACTACGCGCGGAATGACAAGCTGGTGCCGCCCGGCATACAAATAATTACCTTTTGAAATAGAAATGGAATTAGAACGGCCGGGCAAGCAAACGGATATCCGCGCCGATCTGGCGCAGATCGCGGATTTGCAGGCGGCGCTTGTCGTCCAGGCGCTCCAGTTCGGGCAGGTTGCAGAGGCCGGCGGCGGCGTGACCGATGAGGCAGGGGGCGAGGTAAAGCAGCAGTTCGTCGACCAGTCCCTCGCGCAGCAGTGAACCGTTGAGCTTGAACCCGGCCTCGGCGTGGACTTCGTTGCAGCCGCGCCGGCCCAGTTCGGCCAGCAGTTCGGCGAGATCGACCTTGCCTTCGGCATTGGGCAAGACCACGACTTCCGCCCCGGCGGCTTGCAGGGCCGCGATTTTCGCCGCGTCGGCCACGGCCCCGGCCACCAGCACCGGCCCGCCGCCTTGCAGGATGCGGGCGGTCAGCGGGGTTTCCAGCCGGCTGTCGACGATGACCCGCAGCGGCTGGCGCGGCGTGTCAACCTCGCGCACATTGAGTTGCGGATCGTCGTCCTTCACCGTGCCGATGCCGGTCAGGACAGCGCAGGCCCGCGCCCGCCAGCGCTGGCCGTCGCGCCGTGCCTCGGGGCCGGTGATCCATTGGCTGCGGCCATTGTTGAGCGCCGTCTTGCCGTCGAGGCTGGCCGCCGCCTTCAGGCGCAGCCACGGCCGGCCGCGCGTCATGCGCGAGACGAAACCGATGTTCAGTTCACGCGCCTCGCTCTCCAGCAGGCCGCAGGCCGTTTCGATCCCGGCTGCCTGCAAGGCCGCCAGGCCGCGGCCGGCGACCAGCGGATTGGGGTCCGTCATCGCCGCAACGACGCGCGCCACCCCGGCGGCAATCAGCGCTTCGGCGCAGGGCGGCGTGCGGCCAAAGTGGCTGCACGGCTCCAGCGTCACATAGGCCGTCGCGCCGCGCGACCGCTCACCGGCGGCGCGCAAGGCATGGATTTCGCCATGCGCTTCGCCGGCTTTCTCGTGCCAGCCCGCGCCGACGACTTCGCCGGACGGCGCGACCAGCACGCAGCCGACGCGCGGGTTGGGGCTGGTCGTCCACAAGCCGCGCTCGGCCAGTTGCAGCGCCTCTGCCATCGCGCGATGGTCGGCGGCGGTAAAGCTCATTTTTTCGCAGAGGGCGGCGAGACTTCGCGGATGGCCCGGGAGAAGGCGTCGACGTCTTCAAAATTGCGATAGACCGAAGCAAAGCGGATGTAGGCGACCTTGTCGAGTTTCTTCAACTCGCGCATCACCAGTTCGCCCAGTTGCTGCGTGCTGACCTCGCGTTCGCCGGCCGACAAGAGGCGCTCCTCGATGTCGGTCGCGGCAGCGTCGACCGCCTCGATGCTGACCGGGCGCTTCCTCAATGCCAGTTCCAGGCTGGCGCGCAGCTTGGCGCGGCTGAATTCGGCGCGCAGGCCGTTTTTCTTGACCACCTGCGGCAACTGGATTTCGGCCCGCTCGTAGGTGGTGAAGCGCTTGTCGCAGGCCGGGCATTTGCGGCGGCGACGCACCACGTCGCCGTCGTCGTTCAACCGGGTGTCGGCGACCGCCGTGTCCTCCGCGCCGCAGAACGGGCATTTCATGATGGTTGCCCGTCAGGCAGAGATCACGCGCCGTAGACCGGAAATTTCTTGCACAGCGCCGCGACCTTGGCGCGCACCGTGGCGGCGACGGTCTCGTCGTTCGGCGCGTCGAGCACGTCGGCGAGCAGGTGGGCGATCTGCTCCGCCTCCAGCTCGGTGAAGCCGCGTGTGGTCATGGCCGGCGAGCCGATGCGGATGCCGGAGGTGACGAAAGGCTTTTGCGGATCGTTGGGAATGCCGTTTTTGTTGACCGTGATGTGAGCGCGGCCGAGCGCGGCTTCGGCGTCCTTGCCGGTGAGATGCTTCGGCCGCAAATCGACCAGAAAGACGTGGCTTTCGGTGCGCCCGGAAACGATGCGCAGGCCGCGTTCCTCGCCGAGCACGGCGGCCATGACGCGGGCGTTGAGCATCACCTGTTCCTGATAACGCTTGAACTCGGGCGCAGCGGCCTCCTTGAAGGCCACGGCCTTGGCGGCGATGACGTGCATCAGCGGGCCGCCCTGCAAACCGGGGAAGATGGCGGAATTGATCGCCTTCTCGTGCTCGGCCTTCATCAGCACGACGCCGCCGCGCGGGCCGCGCAGCGTCTTGTGCGTGGTGGTGGTAACGACATCGGCATGGGGCACCGGGTTCGGGTAGAAACCGGCGGCGATCAGGCCGGCATAGTGGGCCATATCGACCCAGAAAATCGCGCCGACGGCTTTGGCGATTTTGGCGAAGCGCTCGAAGTCGATGCGCAGGGCATAGGCCGAAGCGCCGGCGATGATGATCTTCGGCTTGTGCTCGCGGGCCAGCGCTTCCATCCTGTCGTAGTCGATTTCTTCCTTGGCATTCAGCCCGTAGGAAACGACGTTGAACCATTTGCCGGACATGTTGAGCGCCATGCCGTGCGTGAGATGCCCGCCTTCGGCGAGGCTCATGCCCATGATCGTGTCGCCGGGCCTGGCGAAGGCCATCAGCACTGCCTGGTTGGCCTGCGAGCCGGAATTGGCCTGGACGTTGGCAGCCTCGGCCCCGAACAGCGCCTTGACGCGGTCGATGGCGATCTGCTCGGCGATGTCGACATACTCGCAGCCGCCGTAATAGCGCTTGCCGGGATAGCCTTCGGCATATTTGTTGGTCAGTTGCGAGCCTTGCGCCGCCATGACCGCGTGGGAGACGTAGTTTTCGGAAGCGATCAGTTCGATGTGTTCTTCCTGCCGCCGGTTTTCGGCCTCGATGGCTCGCCACAGGTCAGGATCAACTTTGGAGAGGGTGTCTTTCGCGGAGAACATGGGGAGGAAGCCTCAAGCCATTGAAAAGGGTGGAAATGCTATCACGAAGGCCGCTTTTATCTCAGCTCGTCGAGCGCGCCCGGCGCCAGATGGTCGGTTGCGCCCCAGTGTTCGATCGACCAGAGGCCGTCGCGGCAGGCGATCCAGTTCAGCCCGGCGTTGGGAATCAGAAAATCGCGCGGCGCGTCGAGCGGCTTGCCCCGGACAAAGCGATTGACGATGTCGAGCACGCCGCCGTGGACAACCACCACCACATTGCGCCCCGGATGACGCGCGGCGATCCGCCGCACGGCCTCGGTGACGCGGGCGTACAGCGACTTCAGGCTCTCGCCGCTCGCGAAATCGTAATCCGGGTCGCGCGCGGCAAAGGCGGCGTAGCCGGCCGGATGATCGCGCTGCAACTCGTCGTAGGTCAGCCCCTCGAAGACGCCGTAACGCCGCTCGCGCAGCGCCGGTTCAGCCTGCGGCGGCAAGCCCAGGGCATCGCCGATGGCCTCTGCCGTCTGCCAGGCCCGCCGCAGGTCGCTGCTGTACAGCGCGGCGATGTCGGTTGCTGCCAGCCAACGGCCAACCGCCACGGCCTGACGCCGGCCGCTGGCGTTGAGATCGATGTCGGTCTGCCCCTGAATGCGCCGGACGGCGTTCCACTCGGTTTCGCCGTGGCGCACGAAGCACAGGCGGGTCGGCGGGGGTGTCGGGATTTCCAGCATGTTGGTATCAAAATCAGTCGGGGGGCCAGCAACCGGGTTGCCAAAAAAACCGCCGGCTGTCTCCAGCCGGCGGTTTCTGACCAAGGCGCGGCGGTCTTAGTGCTGCGCCGGCGCGACTCCCTTGTTCTTCACGATCTCCGCCGCCCGGGCATCGAGCACGGCCCGATCGGTGGGCGACAGCGTCACCACCTCGGGCGGGCACAGCGTGGCCAGGTCGACGGCCGCCGCATTGCCCTGCTGCACATCCCCCCCGGCGTCAAGGCGGCGCAGCCCCAGGGACTGCAACAACTGGCCCATGCCGGCATAGGTGCGCAACATGCCGAGGGAAAGATCGGCTTCATTGATGACCACATTGCGCCGCGCGGTGAATAGTTCGTTCACCGTATCGAGCAGGTCGAGCAGGGAACGCTGGCCAATGTTGAACTGGTCGCGGTAGGCCACCAGCGTGCGCTCCAGCAGGGCAACCTGGGTCGCCAGATACTCTTTCTGGACGCGCAGACGCTGCACGTCGTTGTAGGCGATCAGCAGGGTCTGGCGGGTATCGCGGCAGGCCTTCTCGCGCAGATCCATCGCGGTGTTGCGATGTTCGGTGTACTGCCGTTCGCGGGCGCGGTCGGAACCGCCGCGGAACAGGTTCCAGTTCATCACGACTTCGACGACATTTTGCCCGTACCAGTTATAGCTGCCGAGGTAGTGCTTGGTATCGTCGGTATAGGCGCGCAGGTCGAAGCGCGGGTAGTAGGCGGCGCGGCGGACGTCGATGTCGTACTGCGCCGCGTCGACGTTCTCGACCGCCGCCAGCAAGGCCGGGTTGTTGTGATACAGGCCGCCCAGCGCGGCATCGCTGCTGGCCGGCAACATGCCGCTGAAATCGCCCGATCCCGGCTGGGCGACCGTCGCCGGCGGCGGGTTGCCGACGAGCCGCTGATAGCGCGCCGAGACATCGTGCAGATTGGCGATGTCGGTGGTCAGGTTGATTTCGGCCAGGGCCAGACGGCTGTTGGCCATTTCCAGGTCGACGCGCTTGCCGACGCCGGAGTTGACGCGCTGCGTCATCTGTTGGCTGGTCGCCTTGTGCTGCACGTAGTTGTCCTCGGCCAGACTCTCCAGCGCGCGATAGCGCGCCACGTCGAGATAGGCGCGCGCCGCTTCGAGGGCGGTGTTTTCCGAGGCATCGAGCAATTCGTAGAAGCGAACCATTTTGGCCTTGCCGAGCCGGTCGACTTCGCTGCTCGTGGCGAAGCCGTCGAACAGCATCTGGGTCAGGGTGAGGCGGTAGCCACGGCGGTTGTAGCTATTTTTTTCGGTCCCGACGGGCGGCGCATAGTCGATCTCATAACGATCCCGGCCCACCCCGGCGCTCAAATCGACCGTCGGCAGAAAACCGCCGCGGGCGACGCCGATTTCTTCGTCGGCCGCCTTGTAGGCATGCCAGCGGGCGGTGACTTCGGGACTTTGCAGGATGGCCTGCTGCACGGCTTCCTTGAGCGTGACCGGCGCGGTCGTTTCGGCGGCGATGACCTGGCCCGCGGCAACGGCCAGCAACGCTGGCAGCAGGAATGACTTGATCGGTTGTTTCATGGCTCTTGTCCACTGTTTTGGGTAGCTCTCATTCTACATGGCTTAAAACATAATCAGGGTCGCATATCGAGACAGTTGTGTAATATTTCATAGTATTTTCTCTTTAATCAAATTTTCCCGTTCGCCTTGTCCAGACACGCCGCGCCGTTTCCTCCGGGTTTTGCCGCCACGCTGTTCGCCGTACTCCTGCTGCTCGTCCTGCCCGCCGCCTTCGGGCTGGATTTCGAGCGCATGCAGCAGACGTTGAGCAGTCGCTTCGGCAATGCGCCGCTGGCCCGCTTCGCCGACTGGAAAACGCTGGTGAACGAGGGCCGCAACCTTGACGAGAAAGAAAAACTGCGCCGGGTCAACGATTTTTTCAACCAGCGCATCGGCTTCGACGATGACATCAGCGTCTGGGGCCAGACCGATTATTGGGCGACGCCGCTGGAAACCATCGGCATGGGCAGCGGCGACTGCGAGGATTTTTCCATCGCCAAATACTTCTCGCTGCTGGCGATGGGCGTGCCCGTCAACAAGTTGCGTCTGGTCTATGTTCGCGCCCGCCTGAACGGCCCGGCCGGGCCGTTCCAGCAAGCGCACATGGTGCTCGCCTGGTATCCGACGCCGAATGCCGAACCGCTGATTCTCGACAACCTCAAGCCGGTGATTCTCCCGGCTTCGCAGCGGCCCGATCTGTCTCCGGTTTTCAGTTTCAACAGCGCCGGCCTCTGGCAAGGCACCGGCAACCAATCCAGCAAGAGCAGCCTGTCGCGCTGGCAGGATCTGCTGGCGCGCGCCCGCGCCGAAGGTTTCGAGTGAGGTAATCAAACATGTCCCTGTTTCGTCAGATCTGGCTGGCCGTCATCGTCAGCGCGCTGATCGCCTTTGCCGGCAGCTTCGCCGTCAGCATGGTGGCGGCGCGCCTCTACCTGACCCATCAGCTCGCCATCAAGAACAACGACAACGCCGCTTCGCTGGCCCTGTCGATGTCGCAACTGGACAAGGATCCGGTGACCGTCGAGCTTCAGGTGGCGGCGGTGTTCGACAGCGGCCAGTACCAGGTGGTGCGGGTCATCGATCCGAACGGCGCGGTGATGATCGAGAAAATCGGCCCGGCCCCGGTCGGCGAGGTGCCGGAATGGTTCGTGCGCATCTTCCCGATCGTCTCGCAACCGGGCCGGGCGCAGGTATCCAGCGGCTGGAGCCAGTTCGGCACGGTCGAACTCGTCAGCCACAGCCATTTCGCCCATCTCGCCCTGTGGCAACAAGCGCGCAACCTGTTGCTGTGGTTCCTCTTTGGCGGCCTCTTCGTGGGCTTGCTGGCCGTGCGTTTTTTGCGCAACAACATCAAACGTCCGCTCAATGCCGTCGTCAACCAAGCGGCGGCCATCAGCGAAAAACGCTTCATCCGCATTGCCGAGCCGCGGCCGCCGGAACTGAGAAGCGTGGTCCGCGCGATGAACGCCATGGTCGAGCGCCTGAAGGCCCTGTTCGAGAAAGAAGCCGAGCGCCTCGAAGCGCTGCGCCGCGAAGCCACGCTCGATCCCCTGACCGGCCTGGCCAATCGCGCCTATTTCCTGAATCAACTCGACGCCGCGCTCGGCAGCGACGACGCGCCGCCGACCGGCAGCCTGCTGCTGTTGCGCGTCGCCGACCTGGCCGGCATCAATCGCCGTCTCGGTCGCGAGCTGGCCGACGAATTGCTGCGCCGCCTCGGCATAACCCTGCAAGAGCACGCCGCCGGCTATCCGGGCGGGGCCGCCGCCCGTCTCAATGGCGCCGATTTTGCCCTGCTGCTGCCCGGCCTGGCCGAGCCGGCGCCGGTTGCCGAGCGCCTGTTGACCACCTTCGGCGAACTGGTCTCGGCCGGCCTGATCGATGGCGAACGCATCGGCCACATCGCCAGCAGCCTTTATCTGCATGACCAGCCCATCGGCGCGCTGCTGGCCCGCCTCGACAGCGCCCTGGCCACCGCCGAAGGACAGGGCGCGCTTGCCTGGAGCCGCGCCGAAAGCGGCGATTCCACGCAGGCAACGACCAGCGCCGACTGGCGCAAACTGCTCGACGGAGCGATCCAGACCCAGCGCCTGCGCCTGATCGAATTCCCGGTCGCCGACAGCCGCGGCCAACTGCTCCATCTCGAATGCCCGCTGCGCCTGCAAGCGGTGGAAGGCGGCGAATGGCTGGCCGCCGGCAGCTTCATGCCGATGGCCTCGCGTCTGGCGATGACCGCCGAGCTTGATCTCGCCGCCGTCCGCCTGGCGCTCGAACGAATTGCCGCCGGTACTCCGGCGGTGGCGGTCAATCTCTCCGGCGAGTCGATCATCGACGCCCATTTCTGCAATCGCCTGCTGGCCCAGATCGGCGCCCGCAAAGAACTGGCGCCGCGCCTGTGGCTGGAAATCTCCGAGGTCGGCGTTTTTCGCCACTTCCCGGCCTTCCAGATTTTCTGCAACGCCCTGCGGCCGCTCGGCTGCCGCCTCGGCATCGAGCATTTCGGCCGCCAGTTCAGCGAAATCGGCCGCCTGCACGACATCGGCCTCGATTATCTCAAGGTCGACGCCAGCTTCATCCGCGCCGTCGATAGCCAGCCGGGCAATCAGGCTTTCCTCAAGGGCTTGTGCGACATCGCCCACAACATCGGCCTGACCGTCATCGCCGAGGGCGTGCACAGCGCCGCCGAACTGGCCATCCTGCCGCAACTCGGCTTCGACGGCGCGACCGGCCCGGCCATCCCGCGCGAGAGGGGTGAGCACTGAGCATGAGCACCGAAATCGAACTGAAGCTGCGGCTGGATGCCAAAACCGCCCGCAAACTGGCCGGGCAGCCGCTGCTCGCCGGCCTGCCGACACAGCGGCAACGCCTCTTCAACACCTATTACGACACGCCGGAACTGGCCCTGCACCAGCGCCGCGTCGCCCTGCGCTTTCGCCGCCAGGGCATCGACTGGCTGCTCACCGTCAAATCGGCCGAGCCGGCCAGCGGCGGCCTGGCCGTGCGCAGCGAATGGGAAGCCCCGGCCCGGCCCGGACAATTCGATTTCAGCCACGTCGACGTCCCCGACCTGAAAAACTTTCTCGCCACGGCAACGCCGCGCCTGACCCCCATCTTCACCACCGATTTCCGCCGCCAGACCTGGCGCGTGCCCTTCGCCGAATCGCTGATCGAACTGGCGCTCGACCGCGGCCACATCGCCAGCGGCGAGCGCCGCCAAGTCATTTGCGAAATCGAACTGGAACTGATCGAAGGCCGCGTCGCCGACATCTTCGGCCTCACCCGCAGCCTGCAAAAACACCTGCAACTCTACCCGGCCATCGCCAGCAAGGCCGAGCGCGGCTACCGGCTATTCACCAACGCCGCGCCGCAACCCGGCAAAGCCAGGCCGCCGTCGCTCGCGGCCGGCATGACGCCGATCGAAGCCTTTCGCAGCATCGCCCTGACCTGCCTCGAACACTTCCAGCGTAACGAACCGGGCCTGCAAGACGGCGGCCAGATCGAATTCGTCCACCAGGCCCGCGTCGCCCTGCGCCGGCTGCGTTCGGCCATCAAACTGTTCGCCCCGGCGCTGCCGCCGGAATTCGTCGCCGCCTACGGCCAGACCTGGCAAACCCTGGCCAGCGCTCTGGGCGAGGCCCGCAACTGGGATGTCTTTCTCGGCGAAATCCTGCCGCCGATCCAGGCGCAATTCCCCGACCACCGCGACCTCAACCGCCTGCGCGACACCGCCCGCCAGCGCGCCCGCCGCGCCCGCCGCACCATCGCCCGCATCCTCGCCCTGCGTGAAACCCCGCGCCTGATCGTCGAATTCACCGCCGCCGTCTACGCCCTCGCCGACATCCTGCCGCTGCCGCTGAAAAAATTCGCCAGCCGGCGCCTGGCGCAACACACGCGGCGTGCCCGCAAACTCGCCGAAAAACACGCCACGCTCAACGCCGCCGACCGCCACCGCCTGCGCATCGCCTGCAAAAAACTGCGCTACGCCAGCGAATTCTTCGC
>WQUQ01000300.1 GCA_009782025.1 Desulfobulbus sp.
GCCGCAAGGTCATGGCCGAATTCGTCAAGGCTGGCGCGCCGGAAGAAATCCTCCACCTCAGCAAACCGCACATCGGCACCTTTCGCCTGGTCAAGATGGTTGAGAACCTGCGCGCGACGATCACCGGTCTGGGCGGCGAGATTCGCTTCAACAGCAAGGTCGAGCGCCTGCTGGTCGACAGCGGACAAGTGCGCGGCATCGAACTGGCCGACGGCGAGCGCATTGCCGCCGAGCACGTGGTGCTGGCCATCGGCCACAGCGCCCGCGATACCTTCCAGATGCTGCACGATGCGGGTGTCTACATCGAAGCCAAGCCCTTCGCCATCGGTTTTCGCATCGAACACCCGCAAAGCCTGATCGACCGCGCCCGCTTCGGCCCGCATGCCGGCAATGAACGGCTCGGCGCCGCCGATTACAAGCTGGTGCATCACTGCGCCAATGGCCGCGCCGCCTACAGTTTCTGCATGTGTCCGGGCGGCCAGGTGGTGGCCGCCGCCTCGGAACTTGGCGGCGTCGTGACCAACGGCATGAGCCAGTATTCGCGTGCCGAGCGCAACGCCAACGCAGCGCTGGTGGTCGAGGTGCGCCCCGAGGATTTTCCCGGCGACTACCGCCGCAATCCGCTGGCCGGCATCGAGTTTCAACGCCACTGGGAAAGCGCGGCCTTCATCGCCGGCGGCGGCAATTACGATGCTCCGGCCCAGTGCGTCGGCGACTTTCTGGCTGGCCGACCGTCGACTGCGCTGGGCAATGTCATCCCCTCTTATCAGCCGGGCGTGCGTCTGACCAACCTGGCCGCCTGCGCCCCGGATTACGTGATTGCCGCGCTACGCGAGGCCATCCCGGCCTTCGACCGGCAGATCAAGGGCTTCGCCATGGCCGATGCGGTGCTTACCGGCGTCGAGACGCGCACCTCGTCGCCCATCCGCATCAAGCGCGGCGACGACTTTCAGAGCATCAACACGCGCGGCCTCTACCCCGCCGGCGAAGGCGCCGGTTACGCCGGCGGCATTTTGTCGGCCGGCGTCGACGGCATCAAGGTCGCCGAGGCCGTGGCGCTGGCCATCACCGGACAAGAGCGCCCGGCGAGTTAATTCCTGGCATCCTGAAAGCCGCCGCTCGCCAGATTGTCGAAGCGGGTGTATTCGCCGAGGAAGGCGAGGCGGACGACGCCAGTGGGGCCGTTGCGCTGCTTGCCGATGATGACCTCGGCCATGCCCTTGTTGTCCGGGTTCTCCTTGTTGTAGTACTCGTCGCGGTACATCATCAGGATCACGTCGGCATCCTGCTCGATGGCGCCGGATTCGCGCAGGTCGGACATCATCGGCCGCTTGTCGTTGCGTTCCTCGACTTTGCGCGATAGCTGCGACAAGGCAACGATAGGCACTTGCAGTTCCTTGGCCAGCGATTTGATCGAGCGCGAGATTTCCGAAACCTCGGTGGCGCGGTTTTCGCCCTGCCGGTTGACGCTCATCAACTGGATGTAGTCGATCACCAGCAGGCCGAGCTTGCCGCACTGGCGCGCCAGGCGGCGGGCGCGGGCGCGCAGGCTGGCCGGGGTCAGGCCGCCGCTCTCATCGATGTAGATCGGCGCTTCATGCAGCTCGCCCACCGCGAAGGTAAGTCTGGTCCAGTCGTCATCACTCAACTGCCCGGTACGCAACTTGTGAGAATCAAGGCGACCAATGGAGGCCAGCATCCGGGAGGCCAGTTGCGCGCCGCCCATTTCCATCGAAAAGACGCCGACCGGCAAACCGGATTTGACGGCAACATGCTCGGCGATGTTGAGGGCAAAGGCGGTCTTGCCCATCGACGGCCGGCCGGCGACGATAATCAGATCGCCGGGTTGAAAGCCGGAGGTTTTCTGGTCGAGGTCGATGAAGCCGCTCGGCACTCCGGTAATGTCGGAGGGATTGTCGCGGTCATATAACTCCTGGACATGCTCGACCAGCTCGGTCAGCAAGGGGTTGATATGCACGAAACCTTCTTTGTGCCCGGCCCCGGCTTCGGCAATTTTGAAAATCTTTGACTCGGCTTCATCGAGCAGGGTCTCGGCGTCGCGCCCGAGCGGATTGAGCGCATCGGCGGCAATTTCGTCCGCCGTCGCCACCAGTTGGCGCAGCACTGAGCGCTCGCGGACGATTTCGGCATAACGCCTGATATTGGCCGCCGAGGGCGTATTGGCCGCCAGTTCGCCAAGGTAGGCCAGCCCGCCGGTCTGCTCGCCCTCGCCGGCGGCATCGAGCGCCTCGGCGACGGTGACGACATCGGCCGGCTTGGCCCGTTCGAGCAGATTGCGAATCTGGCGAAAGATGCGGCGATGTTCGTCGCGGTAGAAATCGCTGTCGGCGATCAGGTCGCCCATGCGATCCCAGGCCTGGTTGTCGAGCAGCAAGCCGCCGAGGACGGACTGCTCGGCCTCGATGGAATGCGGCGGCACGCGCAACTGGTCGAGGGCAGCATCGGGAATGCGGGGTTTTGGCGAGCGCTGGTTCATCACGAGAGTTTAAATAAAAAGGCCCCGCGATTGCGAGGCCCTTGTGCCACGGTGAAAAAGGCTGCTTATTCCGTTTCCACTTCAAACGGTAAATTATTGAGGTAGCCCGTCATTCCGCGCGTAGTCGCGGAATCCATGCAGCGTCTGGATTCTGCGACTACGCTTCGCTACGCGCAGAATGACGATGCCTATCACCGTTGCCGTCTCGAAGTAAAAATGGAATTACTCGGCGGCGACGACCACGGTGATATTGGCCAGCACGTCGGTGTGCAGGGCCACGTCGATCGGGAATTCGCCCAGCATTTTCAGCGGGCCTTCCGGCAGGCGGACGGCGGATTTGTCGACCTCGAAACCGGCGGTCTTGAGCGCATCGGCGATGTCGGCATTGCCGACCGAACCGAACAGGCGGCCATCCATGCCGGCCTTGCGGCTGACGGTGACGGACAGGCCGGCCATCTTTTCGGCGACGCCCTGGGCGGCGGCGAGCTTTTCGCCGGCGATTTTTTCCAGTTCGACGCGGCGCGCTTCAAACTCGGCCATCGCCGCCGGCGTGGCGCGCTTGGCCATGCGCCGGGGAATCAGGTAGTTGCGGGCATAACCGTCCTTGACCCTGACCACTTCTCCCAAATTCCCGAGATTGACCACCTTTTCGAGCAGAATGATTTGCATGTTTCGTCTCCTCGCTTATTGATGGTTGTCGGTGTAGGGCAGCAGGGCCAGGAAGCGGGCGCGCTTGATGGCGGTGCCCAGTTGGCGCTGATAGCCGGCCTTGGTGCCGGTCAGGCGGGCCGGCATGATCTTGGCGTTTTCCTGGATGAATTCCTTGAGCACATCCACGTCCTTG
>WQUQ01000301.1 GCA_009782025.1 Desulfobulbus sp.
CGGCTCGCCGACATGCGCCTGGGCGTCGAGTGTCTCATCACCGACGACCCGGCTCGCGCCCTCTCCATCGCCCAGCAGCTCGATGCGCTCAACCGCGAACGGCGCGAAATCGAGAGCGATATGCAGGAACAGGCCCTGCTGCTGCTCGAAACGCTGGACACCGCCGACAGCGCCCCCGGCATCGCGCTCTTTGACGATGGCTGGCACGAAGGCGTGGTCGGCATTCTCGCCGCCCGCCTCAAGGACAAACTGCACCGCCCGGTATTCGCCTTCGCCCATGGCGAGAACGGCGTCATCAAAGGTTCTGGCCGCTCGATACCCGGCCTGCATCTGCGCGACGCGCTCGATCTCGTCGCCAAGCGCGCCCCCGGCCTGCTGCTGCGCTTCGGCGGTCACGCCATGGCCGCCGGAGCGACGCTGCGGGCCGGAGATTTCGACCGCTTCCGCGCCCTGTTCGCCGAAGTCGCCGGCGAACTGCTAGCCCCCGCCGATCTGACCCGCACGCTGGAAACCGACGGTGCGCTCGAAGGCGGCTATTACTCGCTGGCAATAGCCCACCTGCTGGAAAACGAGATTTGGGGCCAGGGCTTTCCCGCGCCGCTGTTCCTGGATGAATTCGCCGTCGAGCAACAGCGTGTGCTCAAGGAAAAGCACCTGAAACTGACCCTGCGCAAAGACGGCGCGCGAATCGAGGCGATCCAGTTCAATTTCAGCCAGCAACCCGGCCCCACTGCCCGCCTCGCCTTCCGCCTGGCCATCAACGAATACATGGGCGTCGAAACCCCGCAGTTGCTGGTCGAGCACCTCGAATAACCGGACGCCATCGCCGCCGATAGGGGAAATGCACAATGCCAATCACGCAAAAAAAGCAGGGATTCAGTTTTTTCAGAGCCGCGATAGCAATCGTCGTGCTCATTGCGGTCTACCAGGTTGTGGAGGCGATCCTTTTCCCCTGGGCGAGATCCCTTACCGGCGCGCCAACGCTGACAGGCGAATGGATGGGGGAGATGACTACCGCCAGTGGCCGCCATTTTCTGATCTGGATGGAACTTGGTCACTCCACTGACGGCGCTCCCGGCGCGAGACGAACCTTTAACCTCGACGGGGCCGCACAAACCTGCGAGGCGACCGGCGAACAGCGCCGATATAGCGTTATGGGGAACACGGAGAACATACGCGGCACCGTCTTCTGGATCAACATGCTCCCGCAGGAGAAGCCTGAACAGAGGCAAAAACTCATCCTCGTCAGGCTCAATGGTCAGTGGTCTGGAGACAGACTGGAGATCGATACGCAGCTCCTTGGCGGGTCGAGAGACGCCACAGGCCGCTGGGCCCTCCGTGAGATTGAAGGAGATCCAGACACACGGGCTGAAACGCGCTGGCACATGCAGCGTGGCACTGAAAAGGATTTTCAGATGAAATGCAGCAGCATCCAAAAGCAGACTGGAAAAAACCTCAAACCGGCATGACGTCTTGATCTTTCGGCGGCTTGTAGTAGAAGCGAAACAGGGGGCGGGTTCAATTTTTTCTCACCCCACCTACGCGCTACGTCGGCCTCACGTCCCGCAAAATGTCCGATAGCCGGCGGTAAACGCGCGCGGGGCCGGTTCGGCGAAGGCGGCGGAATCGCCCTTCTCGTCATCGGGGTGGCGCAACGCCGTCAGCAGGCGCTCAAACGGGGCCAGATCGGCGGCATCGCTGGCGGCGGCCAGCGCCTGTTCGACCTGATGATTGCGGGCGATGATCGCCGGGTTGGCCGCCCGCATGCGCCGGACACGTTCCGGCGGCGATAAACCGCTGGCCGCCAGGTCGCGCTCGCTCAGGGCGCGCCAGCGCGCCAGCCACGGCGCGAGCGCCGGCGCGTTGGCGAACAGTGAGCGCAGCGGCGCGTCGTCGCCGGCGGCGGCATCGACCAGGCGCCGCCAGCCGAGCGTGAAATCAACGGCGTGGGCGTGCAGCAAGGCGAGCCAATCATCGACCAAACGGGTAATTTCCGTGGCACCCTCGGCGGCGGACAAGCCGAGCTTGGCGCGCTGCCCGGCCCGCCAGTGCGCCTCGTACCAGGCGGGAAAGGCTTCGATGACGGGCATGACGCGGTCAATCGCACGGATCTCGGCGTCTGCGCCGTCAGCGTCATCGACGATCAACGGCAGCAGCGCTTCGGCCAGACGGGCCAGGTTCCAGCGGGCGATGGCCGGTTGATTGCCGAAGGCATAGCGGCCGGCTGCGTCGATACTGCTGAACACCGTCTGCGGGTCGTAAGCCTCGATGAACGCGCATGGCCCGTAGTCGATGGTTTCGCCGGAGAGGGTCATGTTGTCGGTATTCATCACGCCGTGGATGAAGCCGAGATTCATCCATTGCGCGACCAGCGCCGCTTGCCGCTCCGCCACCGCGCCCAGGAGGCCGACGTAACGGTCGGGGTCGCCGATCAGCGCCGGGTCGTGCCGGGCGATGGCGTAGTCGGCGACCCGGCGCAGCGTGTCGATCTGCCCGCGCGCTGCGAAAAACTGCAAGGTGCCGACGCGCAGATGGCTGGCCGCGATCCGCGTCAGCACCGCGCCGGGCAGCCGGCGTTCACGCCGCACCGACTCGCCCGTGGCGACGACGGCCAGCGCCCGCGAGGTCGGCACGCCCAGGGCGTGCATGGATTCACCGAGCAGCGCCTCGCGCAGCATCGGCCCGACCGCCGCCTTGCCGTCACCGCCGCGCGCAAAGGGCGTGCGTCCCGATCCCTTGAGCGCCAGATCGCGCCGCTGGCCGCGGCGATCGATGATCTCGCCCAGCAACACCGCCCGGCCATCGCCCAGTTGCGGCGAGAAGCCGCCGAACTGGTGCCCGGCATACGCCTGCGCCACCGGCTGCGCCCCCGCCGGCACGGCATTGCCGGCGAAGATGGAGACGCCCTCTGGCGAATCCAGCCCCTGAACATCCAGCCCAAGCTCCTCGGCCAGCGCCCGGTTGAAAAACAGCGAGCGCGGGGCTGGCGCGGCGCAGGGCTGCCAAGCCACGCAGGCATCCGGCAGGTCACGGGCATAACTGTTGTCAAAAACAATCAATTCGGGGGGACGCTCGATGCTTGATGCGCGCAAAACAGGTTTTCTCCGAGTCATTGGGCGGCAACCGCCAGCGCCCAGCCCGCATCGCTTGGAATGGGCCTGGAAACTTGAACGCCTTCACCATTTTTCAGTGGGAACATCCCGCTCCCACGAGTTCGACAGATTATTTCGTAAGCCCTGATTTTCCGATAGGGGAAGCTGTGTCTGATTGCGCGGCTGCGCGCGGAATGGCGAGATCGGCGCGGTATAATGTCTGGTTTCGCCACCCATTCGCAGGAAACCTCATGGAAGCCGAACGCCTGAACAGCATCGCCAACAAGCTCGACGACCTCGCCCAGCGCGCCGCCGAGTTACGGAGGTATCTTTGACTACGACCACAAGCGCGAACGCCTGACGCTGCTCAATCAGGAACTGGAAGACCCCAAAATCTGGGACGACCCCAAGCGCGCCCAGGAACTGGGCCGCGAAAAGAAGGCGCTGGAGGACATCGTGCTCGTCCTCGAAACCGTCGACAGCGGCGTCCGGGACGGCCGCGAACTGTTCGCCATGGGCCGCGACGACAATGACGACGACACCCTGATCGCCGTCGAGGCCGACAACGCCGAACTGGAAAAGAAGCTCGCCGCCCTCGAATTCCGGCGCATGTTCAACAACCCTTCCGACCCCATGCCCTGCTTCCTCGAAATCCAGGCCGGCGCGGGCGGCACCGAAGCCCAGGACTGGGCCGCCATGCTGCTGCGCATGTACCTGAAATTCGGCGAGAAAAAGGGCTTTGCCGTCGAAGTCATGGAAGAATCCGAAGGTGATGTCGCCGGCATCAAAAGCGCCACCATCAAATTCACCGGCGACTACGCCTACGGCACGCTGCGCACCGAAACCGGCATCCACCGCCTGGTGCGCAAATCGCCGTTCGACTCCAACGCCCGCCGACACACCAGCTTCACCTCGGTTTTCGTGTTCCCGGAAGTCGACGACTCCATCGAAATCGCCATCAACCCCGCCGACGTGCGCACCGACACCTACCGCGCCTCCGGCGCCGGCGGCCAGCACATCAACAAGACCGACTCGGCCGTGCGCCTGACGCACATCCCGACCGGCATCGTCGTGCAATGCCAGAACGACCGCTCGCAGCACCGCAACCGCGACGAAGCCTGGCAAATGCTGCGCGCCCGCCTGTACGAGCACGAACTGCGCAAGCAGCAGGCCGAGCAGCAAAAGCTCGAAGACGCCAAATCCGACATCGGCTGGGGCCACCAGATCCGCTCCTACGTGCTCGACCAGAGCCGCATCAAGGATCTGCGCACCAACCACGAAGTCGGCAACACCCAGGCCGTACTCGACGGCGACCTCGACGACTTCATCGCCGCCAGCCTGAAGCAGGGCGTTTGATTCCGTTTCCGCCAGGTAGGGCGGGGCCTGCCCCGCCGGTTCACTTAAGGAGTTTGTCATTCTGCGCGTAGCGAAGCGTGTCATGCTGCGCGAAGTCGCAGCACGCAGAATCCACAAACCGCATGGATGCTGCGACTACGCGCAGCATGACTGTAGAGGTAATTGTGCTTAAGTGAACCGTATTGGGGCTTGCCCCGCCCTACTTGCTACTTGCGAATCGGCTGATTGCGGCCGGAAAACTGGTCGCTCAGGCGCATCGCGCCGTCGCCGAAACTGCCTTTCGGATTGCTCGCACAATACCGGTTGATGAAATTCTCGATCGTGCCGCTGGAAATGGTCGCCACCTGCTGCTTCGGCAGCGCGTAATTGTGTCCGCTGAGAAAACCGCGAATCCAGACGACATGGGCGGCGCGCTGATCGGGATCGCCCTTGGCCCCGCCCCACGCGGCGCAGGACATGTCGTCCAGCCCCAGCACATTCTGCGCCGCAGCCGGCGCCAGGCCAAAATGAATCGAGGCGGCCGCCACAACGGCCAGCCGGAGGAATGGTACGACGCGCATCGGCTCTCCCTTCAACCATGAGCGCCTTTGCAGCGCTCTCCATTCAAGCCACCGGCAAAGCCGGTGTATTGGACTAATTTATCAACAAGTTCCTGACACCCCGCAGCGCCCGCCAGCATTCAGCCAACCGAGCCGGAAACGTATTCGGGGACGAAGCGACGCAAGCCTTGTTTGGCTTCCTCGCTGGAGTGCACGGCGGCGCTCAGCCAGTCGAGCAGTTCGGCGTATTCATCGGCTCTCATGGTATCGGCCAGGCGAGCGATGCGCAGTTTGGGGTGCGGAGTCGGCAGAGTCGCTTCATCGTCGGCCAGCAGTTCTTCATGAAGCTTCTCGCCGGGGCGCAGGCCGGTAAATTCGATGCGGATTTCCTCGTCGCCAAGGCCGGACAGGCGAATCATGTTGCGCGCCAGATCAACGATCTTGACCGGCTCGCCCATGTCGAGCACGAAGATTTCACCGCCCTGCCCCATGCAACCGGCTTGCAGGACGAGTTGCGCGGCTTCGGGGATGGTCATGAAGTAGCGGATGATGTCGGGATGAGTGACGGTCACCGGCCCGCCCTTGGCGATCTGCTCGCGGAATTTGGGGATCACGCTGCCATTGCTGCCGAGTACGTTGCCGAAGCGGACCGTGACAAACTTCGTTCCGCCCTCGGCGTGCACGGCGCGGCACAGGCGCTCGGCGAGGCGCTTGCTGGCGCCCATGACGTTGGTGGGGTTGACGGCCTTGTCGGTGGAGATCAGCACGAATTTTTCCACCCCGGCCCGCCGCGCCGCCAGGGCGAGCGTCAGGGTGCCGAGCGCATTGGTGCGCACCGCCTGCCAGGCGTTGATGTCTTCCATCAGTGGCACGTGTTTGTAGGCGGCAGCGTGGAACACCACCGCCGGGCGTTCGCCGGCCAGCATCTCGGCCAGCCGCTCGCCGTCGCGGACATCCGCCGCCCAGCACTGGCGGGGGATGCCGGGAAATTTGCCAGCCAGCTCCTGATCGATGGTGTACAGCGCGAATTCGGAAGAATCGAGCAGCACCAGCCGCGCCGGCTCGAAGCGGGCGATCTGCCGGCACAGTTCCGAACCGATGGAGCCGCCCGCCCCGCTGACCATCACCACGCGTCCACGGAGGAGTCCGTGCAAGCCTTCGTCGTCGAGCTTGACGGCTTCGCGGCCCAGCAGATCCTCCAGTTCCACCTTGCGGATATTGGAAACCGCGAGGCGGCCAGACAGCAGGTCATCGTAGGATGGCACGGTCATGACCGTCAGCCCAGCGGCGGCGGCCACTTCGGCGACCCGCCGGCGCTCGCCGGGGCGCGCGCCGGGCATGGCGATGATGGCGTGGCGGGCGCCCAGGCGCTCGGCGACGACGCCGATCTGCCCGATCGGCGAAAAGATCGGCAAGCCCTGCAAGCGGCGTCCGCTTTGCACGGGATCGTCCTCGATCACCGCCACCGCATACCAGACGCCGCTGCGCCTGATCTCCCGCAGCAAGGAATCGGCCGCCTCGCCCGAACCAATCACCAAAACCGGCTGCCCGCGCAACTGGGTCGGGCCGTACAGGCGATGCTCCTTCCAACTGCGGTAGGCGAAGCGGCTGCCGCCCATGATCGCGGCCAGCAGCACCGGATACAGCACCAGCACCGAGCGGGGAATGTTCTGCACGGTGAACAGCACGATCACCGCCGTCGTCGTCAAGGCTCCAGCCCCAATCGCCGTGATGAGACGATGTAAATCGGAAATGCTGGCGAACCGCCACAGACCGCGATAGAGGCCGAACAGGTAGAACACCATGGCAAACAGAGGGAGCAGCCAGATCAATGACGAATAGGCTGCCTGCTCATAGTCAGCGGGAATATCCAGATTGAAGCGCAGCCAGAAAGCAAGCATCCAGGCCAAAGCAACGACCAGCACATCATGCAGGAACGCGGCGAGTGTACGCAGATTGGAGAGTGGAAGCATTTTTTTCATTGCTCAGTGCGAGACGCCCTCGCGACGAATGACCTTCATTGCAGTCAACCAGAGAATATACACGTCGAACGAGAGCGAGCGGCGTTCGAGATAGACGGCATCCAGTTCAACCTTCACGGGAATCGGCAATTCGTCGCGGCCATTGACCTGCGCCCAGCCGGTCAGCCCCGGCAGCAATTCATGCACTCCGGCCTCGGTACGCAACGCAACCAGATCATCCTGGTTGAACAAGGCCGGGCGCGGCCCGACGAAGCTCATGTCGCCCTTGAGGATGCTCCACAATTGCGGCAGTTCGTCGAGGCTGGTCTTGCGCAGGAAGGGGCCGATCGGCGTCAGAAAGGCATCCGGATTCTGTAACAGATGTGTCGCCACCGCCGGGGTGCCGATGCGCATGCTGCGGAATTTGGGCATTTTGAACAAGCGGTTGTGCCGCCCCACCCGCTCGGACCAGTAAAGCGCCGGCCCCGGCGACGTCAGCCTGACGGCAAGCGCCACCAGCAAGAGCGGCACGCCGAACAGCAGCAGGGCAAACAGGGCGAGAGCGAGATCGAAGGCGCGCTTCATTCCCCAAGCATCTCCCGCAAGCCATCCCGGAGATGAGCCGCCGGCTTCCATCCCAGTTCCGCCTGAATCCGCGAACCGTCGTAGCAAGCCGAACCGAGCAGGCGCTGCAAGACCTCGCTGTTGAGCGGCAACCGGCCCAGGCCATCGCCGACAGCGGCAATGAGACGTAGCAAGCTGGCGGGCACCGACCAGCTCACCGGCCCCAGCCCCGCCGCCTCGCGTAGCGCCGCGAACAATTGCCGCCCCGACGGCGCTTCCGGGCCGCAGACGATATAGGTTCTGCCAGCGGCACGCGCGTCGTCGGCAACCGCCAGAATGGCCGCCACCACATCGTCGACATGAACCAGCGAGCGCCGGTTGCCGGTTTCGGGCAGGGGCGGAAACAGCCCCCGGCGGACCAGCCGCCCCATCCGCTCCAGATTGCCGCGCCCGCCAGCGCCATAAACCATGCTCAGGCGCAGATTGACGGCCTCCATGCCATAGCGTTCTGCCGCCGCCAGCACCGCCTTTTCGGCAGCGCGCTTGGCCCGGCCATAGTCGCCATCCGGCTCGCCGGGAAAATCCTCATCGGCGCAAATCTCGCCCGGTTCGGCCATCGCCTTGACGCTCGACAAAAAAACAAAGCGCCGCACCCCGGCGCGACCGGCGGCCTCGGCCAGATTGCGCGCCCCCTCGAAATTGACCCGCCAATGCTGGCGCGCTTCGTCCCCGGAACGTGCCGCAAAAGCATGGGCGTAGCCCGCGCAGTGAATCACGCAATCGATGCCGGCGCAGGCCACCTCCAGCGCCGGCACGTCGTCCAGATCGCCCAGCGCGACCTGTGCGGCTGGTGTGCCGCTACCGTGGCGCAGTAGCACGCGACAGACAACGCCACGCCCGGTCAGCGCAGCCAACACCCGCCGCCCGATGAAGCCGGTACTGCCGGTAAGCAGATTCAAGATTGCGATTCCATGGTGATGCCATAATTTTGACATTATTTATTAAAAACGAGCCTCTTGCAAAACTCTCTTCTGTGAGCATCTGATCTCGGGTTCTCGTGGTTTTCGTGCGATATTTTTGGAGTGGGTGGCGTGAAGCGATCTTTGGTTTGGCTAGAGCCATTGTCATTGATGGGATTGGGCGGATGAAGCAGATGAAACAACTGAGCCTGGCGGAGATGGGGTTTGGGCCGAAGGCGGGGAAACAAACGCGCAAAGCGGTGTTTCTGTCGGAAATGGAAGTCGTGGTTCCGTGGTCTCGACTGGAGGCACTGATCGAACCGCACTACCCGAAGAAAGGCAACGGACGTCCACCGATGTCGTTCTCGACGATGTTGCGGATTCATTTCCTGCAACACGGGTTTGGCTATTCCGACCCGGCGATGGAAGAAGCGCTGCACGATATCCCACTCCTGCGCCGGTTTGCCGGGCTGGACGCCTTCGAGAACATGATGCCGGATGAGAGCACCATCCTTCGTTTCCGGCATCTGCTGGAGCAACACGACCTGGCCGGGGCGATCTTTGCTGAAGTCAATGGACTGCTGTCGGAGAAGGGGCTATTCACCCGGCCATTAAGTATTGAATGATGCGCTCAAAATCCATCGTCATTGCGAGGCACGTAGTGCCGTGGCAATCCAGACCGCTGCTTGGATTGCC
>WQUQ01000302.1 GCA_009782025.1 Desulfobulbus sp.
ATCCATGCGGTTTGTGGATTCTGCGTACTGCGACTTCGCGCAGCATGACACGCTTCGCTACGCGCAGAATGACAAACTCCTTAAGTGAACCGTATTGGGGTTAGGGCAGCGTTGAGCGCTCAAGCCAGCAGATTTTTCAAGGCATACAGCGCATCGAGCGCCTGGCGCGGCGTCAGGCTGTCCGGGTCGAGGGCGGCCAGCCGTTCGATGGCCGGGTGCGGCAACGGTTCCGCCGGTTCGGGCGGGTTTTGGGCGAAAAGATCGGGTTGCAGCGGATCGGCGATGGCGCGCTGCTCGAATTCGCGCAACTGTTTGCGGGCGGCGCGCACCACGGCGGGCGGGATGCCGGCCAGCGCGGCGACCTGGATGCCGTAGCTCTGGTTGGCCGGGCCTTCCTCGACGGCGTGCATGAAGATGATGCGGTCGTTGTGTTCAACGGCGCCGAGATGGACGTTGGCGAGTTCGGCATATTCGTGCGAGAGCCGCGTCAACTCGAAATAGTGGGTGGCGAACAGCGTCAGGCTGCGGTTTTTTTCGATCAGATGGCGCAGGATGGCGAAGGCCAGCGCCATGCCGTCGAAGGTCGAGGTGCCGCGGCCGATTTCGTCCATCAGCACGAGACTTTGCGCGGTGGCGTGGTGGAGAATGGCGGCGGCTTCGGTCATCTCGACCATGAAGGTGGAGCGGCCCGAGGCGAGATCGTCGGATGCGCCGATGCGGGTAAAAATCCGGTCGAGCGGCCCGAGCGCGCAACGCTCCGCCGGAACAAAGCTGCCGATGTGGGCGAGGAGCGCAATCAATGCCGCCTGGCGCATATAGGTCGATTTGCCGCCCATGTTGGGGCCGGTGATGAGCAAGAGACGCCGCTCGTCGGCCAGCCGGCAGTCGTTGGCGATGAAGGTCTCGGCCTGGTTGGCCAGTTCGTTCTCAACCACCGGATGACGGCCGCCGACGATGGCCAGCCGGGTCTCGGCGACGAATTCCGGCTGGCACCAGTTGCGTTTCAGCGCCGATTCAGCGAAGCCCGCCAGCAAATCGAGCAGGGCGACGGCGCGGGCGATGGTTTGCAGCGCCGGCACGGCCGGCAGCAGCGCATCGAGAATCTGTTCGTAGAGCAGCTTTTCGCGGGCCAGCGAACGCTCCTGCGCCGACAGCGCCTTGTCCTCGAAGGTTTTCAATTCCGGCGTAATGTAGCGCTCGGCGTTTTTCAGCGTCTGGCGGCGGCGGTAGTCGTCGGGAATTTTGTCGACGTGGGCGTGCGTGACTTCGATGTAGAAGCCATGCACCTTGTTGTATTCGACCTTGAGGCTGGCGATGCCGGTACGCCCGCGCTCGCGCGCCTCCATGTCGACCAGAAACGCGCCGCAGTTGTCGTTGAGCGAACGCAACTCGTCGAGATCGGCGTCGAAGCCCGGCGCGATGACGCCGCCATCGCGCACCTGCGCGCCCGGTTCGGCGGCGATGGCACGGATCAGCAGATCGAGCGCCGCTGCGGGCGCGTCCAGTTCGGCGAAAATTTGTGTCAGCAGGTCGGAAACCGTGTCGGCCAGCGGCGCACGCAGTTCCGGCAGGCGCGACAACGCTTCGCGCAGACTGGCCAGGTCGCGCGGTCGGGCGTTGCGCAGCGCGATGCGGCCGGCAATGCGCTCGATGTCAGCCATGCCGCGCAAGGCTTGGCGCGTCTCACCGGCCAGCCGGCCGTAATCGTCGAGCAGCGCCGCCACCGCGCCGTGGCGGGCGGCGGGAACCGCCTGCTCGCGCAGCGGATGATGCAGGGTATGGCGCAGCAGGCGCGACCCCATGCTGGTGACACAGTTGTCGAGCAGCGAAAACAGGGTCGGAGAGGGCTGGCCGCGCAAGGTTTCGGTCAGTTCCAGATTGCGCCGGGTGGCGAGGTCGAGGCCGAGATAGGCGCTTTCCATCTCCACCGTCAGGCCGCGCAAGTGCGGCAATTTCCCCGATTGCGTCGCCTGCGCGTACTGCAACAGCGCACCCGCCGCCGCGATGGCCGGTTTCAGCCCCTCGGCGCCAAAGCCGGCCAGCGAGGCGACCGCGAACTGCTCACACAACAAACGCCGGGCCGAGTCGACATCGAAATACCAGTCTGGCTGGCGGGTGCGGGCGGCGTCGATTCCGAAGCTGGGCGTCCAGCTTTCCGGGTGCAGAATTTCCGCCGGCCGGATGCGCTCCAGCGTCGCCGGAATCTGCTCCGCCGCCACCTCAAGCAGGATGAATTCGCCGCTGGCGAGATTGAGCCGGGCCATGCCCGCCGTGTTGCGCAAAGTGGTCACGGCCAGCAGCCAGATGTCCTCTTTGTCATCGACCAGCGTGGCATCGGTCAGCGTTCCCGGCGTCACGATGCGTGACACGGCGCGCTCGACCGGCCCCTTGCTGGTCGCCGGATCGCCGATCTGCTCGCAAATCACCGCCGACTCGCCCAGCTTCACCAAACGGGCCAGATAAGGCTCCAGCGCATGAAACGGCACGCCGGCCATCTTGATCGGCACGCCCGCCGACTGGCCGCGCGTGGTCAGCGTGATGTCGAGCAGGTGCGCCGCCTTTTCTGCATCGTCGTAGAACAATTCGTAGAAATCGCCCATGCGGTAAAAGAGCAAGGTGTGCGGATGCTGCGCCTTGAGCGTCAGATACTGCCGCATCATCGGGGTGTGTGCTGATAAATCCGGGGTCATTGAAATCGGTTTGCGATGCGGAGGTTGAAATTTAAAGTGATGATGTCACGGCGCAGACGGACTCATTTCCCGTTTCATGAATGACGCCGCCAATGCCGCCAGTGCGAAAACCGAAGCCAGGAGCAGAAAGCCCTGGGCATAGGCGGTGTGGATGCCGGGCGGGGTGGCGCCGTATACCGTTTCGCGCCAGGCGACGAAGACGGCCATGATCGCCACGCCCATGACGCCGCCCAGTTGCCGGGCATAACTGACGACCACCGAGGATTGCCCAAGCTGGTGTGGTTCCATGTGGCGCAGCGTCGCCAGATTGAGGGCGGGCAGGATCATGCCGAGGCCGAGACGCCCGATCACCGTTGCCGCGATGATCGCCTGGTAGGAAATGCCACCGCCGAGAGCGGCGAAAATCAGGAAGGAAGCGCCCAAAACGATCAACCCCAGCAGGAGCAGCCATTTCGGGGCGTAATGGTCGGCCAGCCGGCCGGCCAGCGGCGAGATGACGACCAGCGCGATACCGGCGGGGAGCAGGGCCATGCCGGAGGCGCTGGCGGAGAAAGACAGGGCGTTTTGCAGGAATACCGGGATCAGATAGGTCGAGCCATACATGCCGAAACCATAGGCGAAAGCGACGATCGTCCCCATCGAGAA
>WQUQ01000303.1 GCA_009782025.1 Desulfobulbus sp.
TGGCCATGGCGGCAGTGGTCGCCGGCTGTGCCATTCCCAAGCAGGAGCCGACTGCGGTGGCGACGGGCTGCTACCCCTACACGGTGCATATTGGTGATCTTGCGTGGGGTGAAAATGATGGCAATCGGATGTCCGATGATACGTGGACGGCGACGTGCGACAACAAAACCTACAAGTGCAAGCAGGCAAAGAGCGGCAAGGTCGAGTGCACGCCGCAGGCAGCGGGAAAGAAAGGTCTCGTCGACAAGTCATCCTCGCCCATTACCGTGAAGGATCTCGGACTGGGCGCCAAACCCTGTGGCGTATCCGAGCGGATTGCGGCAACGGCGTTCTATGCCAGGTTCTCCGGCCGGCGGTCACTGGAACAGTTGCTGGGCGATGTGGATGACCAGGAAGCCGGGATGTCAGCCCCCTACCCCGATATTGCCCGGCATCTTGTGCGCATGGGATATGGCGCCAGCTCCGTGGCCGCAGCGAAAGAGGAAGCCATGGGTTACTGCGTGATGACCGCTGCCGATCTGGCGCAATAAATCAAACCGATCAGAGTCGATCAAAAAAAACCGCCGGCCAATGCCGGCGTTTTTTTCTGCCGTGAGTGGCGGGTCACTTGAAGGGGTGATCCTTGAGGATGGTTTCATCGCGCTCCGGGCCGGTCGACACGATGGCGATCGGCACCTCGCACAACTGTTCCAGGCGATTCAGATAGTTCTGGGCATTGACCGGCAGATCCTGCCAGCGCTTGACGCGGAAGGTCGAGTCCTGCCAGCCGGGCAAGGTTTCGTAAATCGGTTCACAAGCGGCCACGTCGTCGGCCCCGATGGGCAGCAGGTCGAGCGTCTTGCCGCCCAGCCGGTAGCCGGTGCATACCTTGATTTCGTCGAGGCCGTCGAGCACGTCGAGTTTGGTGATGCACAGGCCGGTAAGGCCGTTGATGCGCGCCGAGCGGCGCAGCAGGGCGGCGTCGAACCAGCCGCAGCGGCGCTTCCTGCCCGTGACGGTGCCAAACTCCTTGCCGACCGAGAACATCTGGTGGCCGGGCGTGCCCTCGGCGTCGATGTCGAGTTCGCTCGGGAAGGGGCCGCCGCCGACGCGGGTGCAATAGGCCTTGGTGATGCCCAGCACATAATGCAGGAGGCCAGGGCCGATGCCCGAACCGGCCGCAGCCTGGCCGGCGACGCAGTTGGACGAGGTAACGAAGGGATAGGTGCCGTGGTCGATGTCCAGGAGCGTTCCCTGCGCGCCCTCGAACAGCATGTTGTGGCCGGCCTTGTTGGCGTCGTACAGCGCCGCCGAGACGTCGACGACCAGCGGCTTGATGATTTCGGCATCGCTCATGGCCTGCTCGTAAATCGACTGGAAATCGACCGGATCGGCCTTGAAATACCGGGTCAGCACGAAGTTATGGTAATCGAGGATGTCCTTCAGCTTGCTGGCGAAGCGCTCGGGGTGGAAGAGGTCGTAGACGCGCAGGCCGCGCCGCGAAACCTTGTCCTCGTAGGCCGGGCCGATGCCCTTGCCGGTGGTGCCGATTTTCTGGTCGCTGCCTTTGGCGTTTTCGCGCGCCTTGTCGATGGCCGAGTGGCACGGCAGGATCAGCGGGCAGCCCGGGCTGATTTTCAGGCGCGAGCGAACGTCGATGCCGCCCTTCTCCAGTTCGGCGATTTCGCCGATCAGGTGATGCACGTCGAGCACCACGCCATTGCCGATGTAGCAGTCGACGCCGGCGCGGACGATGCCCGAGGGCACCAGATTGAGCTTATAGACCTTGTCGCCGACGACCAGCGTATGGCCGGCATTGTGGCCGCCCTGGAAACGCACCACGCCCCTGGCGTGATCGGTCAGCCAGTCGACGATCTTCCCCTTCCCCTCGTCGCCCCACTGCGTGCCGACGACGATGACATTTTTTGCCATGTTTCAATCCCCTTGTATTGCTTGAATGATCCAGCGGTCGTCGACGCGAACCAGCCTGCGGTCGCAGCACGGCCCGGCACAGGCGGTTTCGCCCGGCAACCGTTCGACAATGATCTCGCCCTGTCCGCGCAAATCGGCAATCCGGGCCGCCAGTTCCCTGTCGGCGCCGGCCGCCGGTGCCAGGATGGCTCCCGCCGCCTGTATCGGTGGCGCCAGACGGACCACTTCGCGCAGATCGAGTGAAAAGCCGGTGGCCGGGCGGGCGCGGCCGAAAGCCTGACCCGCGCCGTCGTAACGCCCGCCCAGCGCGATCGCCGCCGGATAGCCGGAGCAGTAGGCAGCAAAAACGATGCCGTTGTGATAATGGTAGCCGCGCAGATCGGACAGATCGACCGACAGCGGCAATTCCGGCGCGGCGGCGACGATGTGCCGCAAGCCATCGAGCGCCGCCGCGATGGCCGGCAGGGCAGGCAGTTCAGCCTCTGCCCTGGCGATCACCTCCTCGACGCCGCCGTAAAGTTGCGGCAACGCCAGCAGCGCCGCGCGCCACGGCGCGGCGAGCGTCGCGCACGCCTCGGCCAACCCCGGCGCATCCTTGGCCTGAAGCAGGTTGAGCAGATCCTCCTCGGCCGCTGGCGGCAGGCCGGCGGCCTCGGCCAGAGCGCGGAAAATGCCGACATGACCGAGATCGATGCGGGCCAGCGGCAAATCAATCGCGGCAAAGGCGCTGGCGAGCAGGCGGATGATGTCGAGATCGGCCTCGATGCCGGCATGGCCGTACAGTTCGGCGCCGATTTGCAGCGGTTCGCGGCTGGCCGAAACGGTGGCCGGCAAGGTGTGCAGCACGCTGCCGCAATAGCACAGCCGGGTCACGCCCTGATGGTTGAGCAGGTGGGCGTCGATGCGCGCCGCCTGCGGTGTGATGTCGGCGCGCACGCCCATGGTGCGGCCGGAAAGCTGGTCGACCAGATGGAAGGTGCGCAGCTTCAGATCCTGGCCGGCGCCGGTCAGCAGCGATTCCAGATATTCGAGCAGCGGCGGCATCACATATTGAAAACCGCGCGCCCGGAAATGATCGAGCATCCGGCGGCGCAGGCTCTCGATGCGCGCGGCCTCGGCCGGCAGCGCATCGGCAATGTATTCGGGTAACAGCCAGTTCATGAAAAAATCATTATCAGGGCGAGACCCATCAGCATCGAGGTCAGGCCGACGAAGCGAATCTGCCCATCCGAAAATTGAATGAGGCGGCGAAAAGTCTCGCGCCAGGCGGCCGGGGCGATGAAGGGCATCGCCCCTTCCAGCACCAGCATCAGCGCAAAGGCCAGCAGCAGCAGCGATACGGTCATTTGGCCTTGTCGCTGCTCGACCCTGGCGTCTTCATGTATTTGAAGAAATCGGAAGCGGGATCGAGCACCAGCAT
>WQUQ01000304.1 GCA_009782025.1 Desulfobulbus sp.
TGGCGGAGACGGAGGGATTCGAACCCTCGATGCAGGTTTTGCCCGCATGCTCCCTTAGCAGGGGAGTGCCTTCGACCTCTCGGCCACGTCTCCTATAGAGGCTCCCCAAAATCCTCATACTTTGTCGACTTCGCCTTGCCGTACATTTGTACTGTCTGCGGTTCGTCTTCGCGTCTGAGTATTTTGGGGAACCTCCATTAATCGCCTTGCAACGAGGCGCGGATGGTAGCCTGTCCGCGCGAGATGGTCAAACCCGGGTCAAACCGGCTGGTCGAGGCCGAAGGTGCGGTGCAGCACGCGGACGGCCAGTTCCAGGTATTTTTCGTCGAGGACGACGGAAATCTTGATTTCGGAGGTCGAGATCATCCGGATGTTGATGCCTTCGTCGGCCAGCGCCTTGAACATCCTGGAGGCGACGCCCGGATGCGAGCGCATGCCGACGCCGACGGCGGAAACCTTGCAGATCTTGTGGTCGCCGGTCACCTGGCGAGCGCCCAGTTCGACCTTGACCTTCTCCAGAATGCCTTGCGCCTTCACAAAGTCGCCGCGATTGACGGTGAAGGAGAAATCGGTGGTGTCGTCGTGGCCGACGTTCTGGATAATCATGTCGACGTCGATGTTGGCGTCGGCGATGGCGCCGAGAATCTGGTAGGCGATGCCCGGTTTGTCGGGGACGCCGAGCAGGGTCAGCTTGGCTTCGTCGCGGTTGAAGGCGATACCGGAAATGATCGGTTGTTCCATGTTTCTGTCTTCCTCAACGGTAATCAGCGTGCCTTCCCCTTCGTCCTGGAAGCTGGAAAGAACGCGCAATTTGACTTTGTACTTGCCGGCGAACTCGACCGAGCGAATCTGTAGCACTTTCGAGCCGAGGCTGGCCATTTCCAGCATTTCCTCGAAGGTGATGGCGTCGAGCTTCCTGGCTTCCGGCACGACGCGCGGGTCGGTGGTATAGACACCGTCAACATCGGTGTAGATCTGGCATTCGTCGGCCTTCAGCGCCGCCGCCAGGGCGACGCCGGAGGTGTCGGAACCGCCGCGGCCGAGCGTGGTGACGTTGCCGTCGGCATCGACGCCCTGAAAGCCGGCGACGACGACGACCCTGCCGGCATCGAGATCGCGGCGCATATTGCCTTCGTCGATGGAGAGAATGCGCGCCTTGGTGAAGACGCTGTCGGTCAGCACCTTGACCTGGCCGCCGGTGTAGCTGCGGGCGGGGACGCCGATTTCCTTGAGGGCCATCGACAACAGGCCGATGGTGACCTGTTCGCCGGTGGCGCAGACCTGGTCCAGTTCGCGCGGATCGGGGCTGGGCGAAATTTCCTTGGCCAGCGCGATCAGCTTGTTGGTTTCGCCGCTCATCGCCGAGACGACGACCACGACCTGATGGCCCTGGGCGCGGAATTTCGCCACGCGCTGGGCGACATTCTTGATGCGTTCGGGGTTGGCGACCGACGTGCCGCCGTATTTTTGAACAATCAACGCCATGGATTCATCCGGGTAAACGTTGGAAACTGGAAAAAGCGGGAAAAAACGGGGCGGATTCTACCCCAGACCGCCCTCTTTCCCAACAACGGCGGAGCGCCTCATTCCATTTTTAAATCAGCCGAGGACGCGAAGGCGAAGCGAGAGACAGACCGGTTGACCGGCAAGCGAAGCCGACAAAGTCATCGGTTGATTGGGAAATGGAATCAGAGATCGGCCAGCACCCGCAGATGCGCGCCGACGCTACGCGCCAGCGAGGTCAGCACGTAACCGCCTTCGAGTATCGAGACGATGCGCTTGTCACAGAGTTCGGCGGCCAGCTTTTTCAGGTGATCGGTGCACCAGGCATAATCTTTTTCGACCAGCTTGAGGCCGCCCATGTCGTCCTCGTAGTGGCCATCGAAACCGGCCGAGATGAAGATCATCTGCGGCTTGAATTCTTTCAGGCGCGGCGTCCATACCTGCACCACCGCGTCGCGGAATTCCTCGCCGCCGGAACCCGCGGCGAGCGGCACGTTGCACATGTTGGCGGCCGGATTGTCGGCGCCGGAATAGGGATAGAAGGGATGCTGAAAGATGCCGCACATCAGGATCCGTTCATCGCCGGCGCAGCAATCCTCGGTGCCGTTGCCGTGATGGACGTCGAAATCGATGATGGCAACGCGCTCCAGGCCATGCACCTGCAAGGCATGGCGAGCGGCGACGGTGACGTTGTTGAAAAAACAAAAACCCATCGCATTGCTTTTTTCGGCATGGTGGCCGGGCGGACGAACGGCACAGAAGGCGTTTTCGTATTCGCCGCCGAGCACCAGGTCGACCGCCAGACAGCCCGCTCCGGCAGCGCGCAGGGCGGCCTGCCAGGTATGCGGATTCATCGCCGTATCGGGGTCGAGATGAACGATGCCGTGCTCCGGCGAGGCGCGCTTGAGGCGTTCCACATGGGCGGCCGGATGAACGCGCAGCAGTTGTTCAAAGGTCGCCGGCGGCGCATCGTGGTAGACGAAATAAGCGTCGATGCCCTGGGCGATCAGGTGATCCTTGATGGCGGTGAGACGCTGCGGGCACTCCGGGTGGTACGACCCCATATCGTGCAACTGGCAGTTGGGATGGGTGATGAAAGCCGTGCTGGTCACTGTGATCTTTCTCTCTTTGCAATTCGGCGCATTGGGCAGCGGCGCACGTTGAACCGTCATTATCGTCCGATTCGCCGCCGCGCTTCAAGCGTTAGAATCTGCGTCTACCGTCATAAAGAAAGTCCCATGCCGACCTTTCCGCTCGCCCGCCGCCCCCTGGCGCCTGTTCTTGCCCGCGCCGACGAGATCATCCTCGGCAAATCGACGGAAATCCGCCTGGCCGTGGCCTGCCTGCTGGCTGGCGGACATCTGCTGATCGAGGATCTGCCCGGTCTGGGCAAGACCACGCTGGCCCAGACTCTGGCGCATCTGCTCGGCCTGCAATTTTCGCGCATCCAGTTCACCAGCGATCTGCTGCCGGCCGACATCACCGGCGTCTCGATCTTCGATCACGAGCGCAGCGAGTTCCGCTTTCTGCCCGGCCCGATCTTCTCGCAACTGCTCCTCGCCGACGAGATCAACCGGGCGACGCCCAAAGCCCAGAGCGCGCTCCTCGAAGCCATGGCCGAAGGCCAGGTCACCGCCGAGGGCGAAACGCGCCCGTTGCCGCGGCCTTTCTTCGTCATCGCGACGCAGAATCCGATGCACCAGATCGGCACCTTCCCGCTGCCGGAATCGCAGCTCGACCGCTTTTTGCTGCGCCTCGAACTCGGCTATCCCGACCAGGCCGCCGAGCGTCGTCTGCTGGCCAGCGGCGGTCAGCGCCAGCATCTCGATGAATTGACGCCGCTGCTCGACGCCAGCGCTCTGCCCGCTCTGCAACGCGAAGTCGCCGCCGTGCACGCCGCCGGACCGCTGATTGATTACGTGCTGGCGCTGGTCGAAGCCAGCCGGCAAGCGCCGGCCTTCCAGCACGGCCTGTCGCCGCGCGCCGGCCTCGGCCTCTTGGCCGCCGCCCGCGCCTGGGCCTGGCTGGACGGGCGCGACATGGCGCTGCCCGACGACGTGCAGGCGGTGCTGCCGGCGGTGGCCCGCCACCGCCTGCGCTCGCTCCAGGGCAGCGATCACGCCTCGGCCGAGGACATCGCCGCGCTGATCCGCAGCGTCGCCATCCCCTGAGCCATGCCCCTGCTTGCCACCCTTCGCCAACGCCTGTTTCGCTGGCAGAGCGACGGCACGGCGCCGACCCGGCTCGGTCAGCGGCGCGTCTTCATCCTGCCGACCCGGGCCGGTTTGCTGTTCGCCGTCGCTCTGGTCGTCATGCTGATCGGCGCCATCAACTACACGCTGGCGCTCGGTCACGCCCTGGTTTTTCTGCTCGCCGGCCTGGGCCTGAACGGCATGGTGCACACCTTTCGCAACCTGCATGGTCTGGTCATCACGCCCGGCCGTTGCGAGCCGGTGTTCGCCGGCGAAATGGCGCATTTCCCGCTACGGCTCGGCAATGAGCGCGCTACCCCGCGTCTGGGGCTGAAGCTCGAAGCCGCGCCCGGCGCGGGCGCGACCCGCGCCGACATCGCCGGCGGCGAGATGCAGCGCGTCAACCTGCCCCTGCCCGCCGAGCGGCGCGGCTGGCTGGTCTTGCCGCGGGTGCGGCTATGGACGCGCTACCCGCTCGGCCTGTTCCGCGCCTGGAGCTATTTGCAGCCGGAAATGCGCTGCCTGGTCTACCCTGCGCCGCTGGCCTCGCCGCTGCCGGAAGCGACGCCGACCCTGCGCGGCGGCGAACACGGCAGCGACGGCGGCGAGGAGGATTTCGCCGGCTTTCGCCTGCGCCAGCCGGCCGATTCGCCGCGCCACGTGGCCTGGAAGGCGAGCGCCCGCAACCCCTCCCGGCCGCTCCTGGTCAAGCAGTTCGCCGGCGGCGCCCAGGTTGAATTGCGGCTCGACTGGGATCTGACCAACCCCAATCTACCGACCGAGACCCGCCTGTCGCTGCTCACCGGCTGGGTGCTGGCGGCCGACGCGCTGGGTGCCTGCTATGCCCTGCGTCTGCCCGGCAGCGATATTCCCATCGGCAGCGGCGAGCAACACCGGCGGCGCTGCCTCGAAACCCTGGCCCTGGCGATCCCATGAGCACGCAGGCCAAGGAAGCCCTCGACCACGCGGCGACGCCCTGGCTGTTTCTCGCCGCGGTCGCCACCGTCGCCCCGCATTTCGCCCATCAACCCGCATGGCTGAGCATCGCCGTGGCGCTGACCTTCGCCTGGGGCGGCTGGCTGTGGCGGCAAGACCGCCGTCTGCCCGGACGCTGGCTGCTGGCGCTGCTGGTCGCCGGCGGCTGCGCCGCGATCCTGGCCGAATTCCACACCCTGTTCGGGCGCGATGCCGGCGTCGCCTTGCTGGTCATGCTGATGGCCTTGAAGCTGCTCGAACTGAAAAGCCGGCGCGATGCCATCGTAATCGCGTTTCTCGGCTATTTTCTGCTGCTGACCCACTATTTTTATTCGCAAAGCATTTTCACCGGTCTGTGGCTATTGACCGCCCTGTGGCTGGTCACGGCAACGCTGATGCGCGTGCATGGCGGCCCCGCCGCCACGGCGCGCGGCGTGCTGCGCCATGCCGCCGTTCTCGCCGCCCAGTCCCTGCCCTTCATGCTGGCGCTCTATCTGCTGTTTCCGCGCATTCCCGGCCCATTGTGGGGCCTGCCGCAGGATGCCCACGCCGGGCGCACCGGCCTGTCGGATGCGATGACGCCCGGCAGCATCGCCGACCTGGCCCTGAGCGGCGAAATCGCCTTCCGCGTGCTGTTCGATGGCGCCTTGCCGCCGCCAAGCAAGCGGTACTGGCGCGGCCCGGTGCTCGAAACCTTCGATGGCCGCACCTGGCGCCCCTATCCCGGCGTGACGCCGCGCCCCCGGCTCACGCTGCTGAGTCCGCCGATCGCTTACCAGACCACGCTGGAAGGCCACAACCAGCGCTGGCTGCTGGCTCTCGACGCGCCCAGCGCGCTGCCGGACGACGCCGTCCTCAGCGGCACGCTGACTGCCAACGCCCGCCAGCCGATCGTCAATCGCCAACGCTTCTCTTTCAGTTCGGTGCTCGATTACCGCTTCAACGTCGACGAAGCGCAGCCGGTACGGCAACGCAACCTGGCCCTGCCCGGCAACAACCCGCGCAGCGTCGACCTGGCCCGCCGCTGGCGGGCCGAGAATCCCGCGCCGCAGGCCTTGATCGACAAGGCGCTCGACCTGTTCGCGCGCGAATTTTTCTACACCCTGCAACCGCCGCTGCTCGGCGAGAACGGCATCGACGAATTCCTGTTCACCAGCAAACGCGGCTTCTGCGAGCACTTTGCCGCCGCCTTCGTCGTGCTGATGCGCTCGGCCGGTCTGCCCGCCCGCGTCGTCACCGGCTATCAGGGCGGCGAGCAGAACCCGGTCGATGGCTATCTGGTCGTCCGCCAATCCGACGCCCATGCCTGGGCCGAGGTCTGGCTGGCCGAGCGCGGCTGGGTGCGCGTCGACCCGACCGCCGCCGTGTCGCCCAGCCGCATCGAAACCGGCATCGCCAACGCCCTGCCGGCCGGCGAACCGCTGCCGGCGCTGCTGCAAATACGCGCCGACTGGCTGGTGACCCTGCGCTACCGCTGGGAGGCCATCAACAATGCCTGGAACCAGCAGGTGCTCGGTTTCGACCGCGAGCGGCAACGCAACCTGCTGGCCCGCTTCGGCCTGCCCGACGCCGATTGGCGCGATCTCGCCCTCATCCTCGGCATCACCACCGCCATCCTGCTCGCGGCCAGCCTGGCCTGGGCGCTGAGCCACCGGCCCCACCGCGACCCGGCCATGCGGTTATGGCAAAAAGCCTTGCGCCGCCTGGCTCGTAAACAAATACACTGCGCCCCCTGGGAAACCCCGCTCGCCCTGGCCGCCCGTGTCAACAGCGAGCGCCCCGAACTCGCCGCGCCGCTGACCGAGGTCGTCAACGCCTACCTGCTGGCCCGCTACAGCGCCGCCGGCAACGATCTGAAAACGCTGCGCGCCGCCATCGCGCGCCTGCCCTGATGGAGACATACTTGAAATCCTGCTGGAAAACCTTTTTCGCCGCCGCCCTGCTGTCTGCCGTGCTCTCCACCCATGCCGCCGACGCGCCGCCGACCTTCGCCGACGATCCGGCCGTCGTCGATTTCGCCCGCGACCTCGAACAACGCCAGGGCTTCGATGCCGCTGAACTGCTCGGCCAGTTCGCCAGGATCCGCCCCAATGCGCGCGTGCTGCAACTGATCGAACCGCCCGCCACGCCGCAGCAACGCTCCTGGGAACGCTACCGGTCGCGCTTCGTCAACGAGCGGCGCATCAACAACGGCGTCCGCTTCTGGCAGGAGCATTCGGCCACCCTGGCCCGCGCCCGCGTTTTCTATGGCGTGCCGGAAGAAATCATCGTCGCCATCATCGGCGTCGAAACCGAATACGGCCGCAACACCGGCGGCTTCGGCGTGTTCGAGGCGCTCGCCACGCTCGCCTTCCAATACCCGCGCCGCGCCGAGTTTTTCCGCACCGAACTGGAGCAATTCCTGCTGCTGGCCCGCGAGAACCATCTCGACCCGCTAACGGTCAAGGGGTCCTACGCTGGCGCCATCGGCGTGCCGCAATTCATGCCCGGCAGCCAGCGGCGCTTCGCCGTCGATTTCGACGGCGACGGGCGCGTCGACCTGAGCGGCAGCATCGACGACGCCATCGGCAGCGTCGCCCGCTTTCTCGAACAGCACGGCTGGCAGCCCGGCCAGCCCATCGCCGCGCCGGCCCGCCTGCCCGGCGACCCCGACCCCGCCTGGCTCGAAGCCGGCATCCTCCCCAGCCTGCCGGTCGGCCAGTGGCGCGAACGAGGCGTCATCACCGCCGCCGACCCGCAAGCCGCCGCCGCACTGATCGACCTCGTTTCCCCCGGCCAGGCGACCGAATACTGGCTCGGCTTCGACAATTTCTACGTCATCACCCGCTACAACCGTTCGAGCTTCTACGCCATGTCGGTTTTCCAGTTGGCCGAGGCAATCCGGGAGCGGATGGCGGAGGGCGAAAACGCCAAGCAATGAACTGAGCTTCCCTCGGCTTGCCGTCTGCCCAAAGCGAGGCGGTAAAAGTCGGCAGCAAACGCGGCTTTCTGCGAAAATGCCGCCTTTGCCGTTTTTGGAAGTCCCATGTCTCCCCATCCTGCCATTGCCCCCACCGCCGACATCGTTGCCGAGTTGAAAGCCGGCCGCATGGTCATTCTGGTCGACGAGGAAGACCGCGAGAACGAGGGCGATGTCGTTATCGCCGCTGAATTCGTCACGCCGGAAACGATCAATTTCATGGTCACGCATTGCCGCGGCCTGGTTTGCCTGACGCTGACCGAGGAGCGGTGCAGGAAGCTCGGCCTGACGCAGATGGCGCGCGATAACAAGACGCCTTATGGCACCGCTTTCACCGTTTCGATCGAGGCCGCCGAGGGCGTGACCACGGGCATTTCGGCGGCCGACCGGGCGCGCACCGTGCAGGCCGCCGTGGCTCGCCAGGCGACGCCGGAGGACATCGTCCAGCCCGGACACGTCTTTCCGATCACTGCCCGCCCCGGCGGCGTGCTGGTGCGCGCCGGCCATACCGAGGCCGGCTGCGACCTGGCCGGGATGGCCGGCCTCGAACCGGCGGCGGTGATTTGCGAAATTCTCAACGAGGACGGCAGCATGGCCCGGCTGCCGCAACTGATCGAATTTGCCCAGGCGCACGGGCTGAAGATCGGCACCATCGCCGACCTGATCCACTACCGCGCCGCTTCGGAAACCCTGATCGAGCGCGTCACCAGCAAGCCGATCGCCACCGCCCATGGCGAATTCACGCTGCACGCCTATGTCGACCGCGCTGGCGGCGCGACCCATCTGGCGCTGGTCAAGGGCGAGATTCCAGCCGGCGGCGAAACGCTGGTGCGCGTCCATGAGCCGCTGTCGGTGCTCGATTTCCTCGATCCGGGCAGCACGGCGCAGTCCTTTTCGATTGACGAAGCGCAGGCGGCGCTGGCCGAGAACGGCCACGGCGTGATCGTGCTGATGCACCGCCCGGAAGACGGCGAAACGCTGCTGGCCCGCCTGACCGGCCGCGACCAGGCCGATGCGGCGCGGCGCCAGCAGAAATGGGATCCGCGTACCTACGGCATCGGCGCCCAGATTCTGCGCGATCTCGGCGTCACCAAGATGCGCCTCTTGACCGCGCCGCGCAAAATGCCCTCGATGACGGGCTTCGATCTCGAAGTCACCGGTTTCGTCACTTCTCCCGCGGAGCGTTGAGCCATGTCCCGTTTTGACAACGTTTTTGAATACGACAGCCGTCTCGACGGCGCCGGCCTGCGCGTCGGCATCGTCATGAGCCGCTTCAACCGGCCGGTCTGTGAGGGCCTGCTTTCGGCCTGCGTCGCCGAATTGAAGCGCCTCGGCGTGGCCGACGGCGACATGCGCATCGCCACCGTTCCCGGCGCGCTGGAAATTCCGCTGGCCCTGCAAAGCATGGCGCAGAGCGGCGGTTTCGACGCGCTGGTGGCTCTCGGTGCGGTGATTCGCGGCGACACTTACCATTTCGAGGTAGTTTCCAACGATGCCTGCCGCGCCATCATGGAAGTCCA
>WQUQ01000305.1 GCA_009782025.1 Desulfobulbus sp.
GCCGGAGTCATCCGAGAGCAGCCCGTCATCGAGCGCCGCCAGCATGGAGAGGCCGATGGGACGCAGATCGTAGTCGTGATAGAGGCGGTAGAGATCGACATGGGCCGGGATCGAGGCGAGCACCAGATAGACCAGATCAGCGAGTTCGTCCGGCTGAATCGAGCGGCCGGTATCGAGTTGCAGGCGCGGGCCGTCTTCCTCGATGCTGACGGCAAGGCCGATCCACGACAGCGCCCGCGTGACCGAGGCGGCCGTGCCGCGTTCCATCAGCCAGGGCAGGCCGGCGTCGATCAGCTCGGAGAGGGTGGAGAAGTACGGGACGAAGCCGGCGAGGAACCATTCGGCGGCGAGCCAGGGGAGGAAGGCTTCCGGGCGTTCGCTGTCGAGGTTGCGCGCGGCGTCGGCCAGTTTGCCCAGGGTGTCACGGTCGAAGGTGGCGCACAGTCGCCTTTCCAGATCGGTGGAGTTCGGCGGCAGGAGGGGAGAGAGCCGGCTTGTCACCATGCGATCCCGCCATCGGTGATCGAGATTGCGCCGGCGACGGCGTAGCCGTCATCGGGAATGACGATGTCCGCTGCCGGCGCGGCCAGTTCGACGCGGGAAACGCCAGCGACATGTAGCCAGCCATTCCATTTCCAAATCAAGCGATGACTTTGTCGGCTTCGCTTGCCGGTCAACCGTACTGTCTGCGCTTCGCCTTCGCGTCCTCGGCTGATTGAAAAATGGAATCACGAGCCAATCGCCAGCGATTGGCTTTTTTATTGTCCGGCGCCAGGCGCGGACGATGTCATGAATTCGTTTGGCAAGGCTGGTATTGTGTGGCTTTCGTCAGATGAGCCGGTCGTTGATGCGCTTCTCCCTCTTTCGTTCGTTTCGCTTCCGGCTGCTGTTCATCGCCATGGTGGTCGAGCTTGTGATGCTGTCGGTGCTGATCGCCAACAGCGTGCGCCTGATTGACGAGCAACTGACCCGACAGGCCGAGGTTCGCATCGAGATCATCGAACTCGCCTACCGGACGGCATTGGCGGCTCCGCTGGCGGCACAGGACTATCCAGCGATCCAGGAGTTCCTGAACGGCTGGATCGCCGCCGCCGATATCAGTTACCTGGCGGTCACCGATGACCAGGGGCGTCTGCGCGCCGTCGCCGATTGGGATCCGGAGAAACCGTTGCCGGCGGCGGAGGGTCTGGCGGCCGGCGGCGACATTGTTCATGTCCGCTTTCCCATTACCCGCCACGGCGTCGTCCATGGCCATGTGCAGTTTGGCCTGTCGCTGGATTTCATGGCCGCTGCCCGCAAGACCCTGTTTGAACAAGGTGCGGTCATCGCCCTGATCGAACTGGGCATGACCTTCGTGTTGATGCTGATTACCTGCTACTGGCTGACCCGCGACCTCGCCGCCCTGAGCCGGGCCAGCGAGCGCGTCGGCCATGGCGATTTCGCCGTGCGCGTCGCCTTGCATGGCGACGACGAGGTGGCCGCGGTTGGCCATAGCTTCAATGCCATGGCGGAAAACATACAGCAGCGCATCGACGAGTTGGCCGAAAGCGAGCAGCGTTTTCGCGCCATTGCCGATTACACCTACGGCTGGGAAAACTGGTTTGCCCCGGATGGCCGTCTGCAATGGGTCAATCCGGCGGTCGAACGGGTCACCGGCTATACGGTCGCCGAATGTATGGCGATGGCCGATTTTCCGCTGCCGCTGGCGCATGAAGCCGACCGCGAGCGGCTCCGGCGTCATCTGGCGCTGGCCCAGGAAGGCCAGTCCGACGACGATCTCGAATTCCGCATCCTCACCCGCGACGGCCAGGTGCGCTGGGGATTGATGACCGGGCAACGCATCCGCGCCGAGGCCGGGCGCTATCTCGGTTATCGCGCCAGCATCCGCGACATCACATTGCGCCACCAGGTCGTCGAGGATCTGGTTTTCGCCGCCAGCCACGACGCGCTGACCGGCCTCCACAATCGCCGCGCCTTCGAGGACCGCTTGCGTCACGAATTGGCGGCGCATCATCGGGATGGCCGCTCATTGATCGTTTTCTATATCGACCTCGACCAGTTCAAGGTCGTCAACGATGCCTGCGGCCATGCCGCCGGCGACGCCCTGTTGCAGGATCTGGCGCGGATGATGGAAAAGCGCTGCGCTTACGGTTTTCTCGCCCGTGTGGGCGGCGACGAATTCGCCATGATATTGAGCGGCATTGAACTCGCCGAGGCCGAGCAGCGGGCGCAGCAGGTCATCGACGCCATCCGCAACCACCCCTTCGTCTGGGAGGGACGCTCGTTTCCCATCGGCGCCAGCATCGGCGTCGCCGTCGCCGGGCCGGAAGCGAGCAGTGTGGCGGATCTGCTGATCGCCGCCGATACCGCCTGTTACGCGGCCAAGGAACGCGGCCGCAACCGTTTCCAGGTATTTCTCCCGAATGACCGGTATTTCCGCGAGCGCAAGGCCGAATTCCTGTCGCTGTCGGATATTTCGGAGGCCTTGGCGAACCATCGCCTGCTGCTTTACGCCCAGCGCATCGTCCCGTTGCGCGCCGGCCTGGAACCCTATGTCGAAGTCCTGGTTCGCATGCGCGGCGGAGACGGCGGCGTCATTCCGCCGTACCGCTTCATCCCGGCTGCCGAGCGCTTCGGCATGATGCCCCTGATCGACCGCTGGGTCATCAACGCCGTTTGCGCCCAGATCGCCGCCTGGCGAACCGCTGGCATCGCTGTGCCGCGTCTGCATATGAACCTCTCCGGTCTGACGCTGGCCGATCCCGGACTCCAGGACTACATCCAGTCCGTATTCCGCCAACACGACATCGCGCCGCAACGAATCGGCTTCGAAATCACCGAAAGCTGCGCCATTGCCCAGCTTGATCTGGCGCTCGATTTCATCCGGTTTTGCCGCGAACTGGGCTGCGAACTGGCGCTCGACGATTTTGGCAGCGGCTTGTCCAGCTTTGGCTACTTGAAACGTTTCGCGGTGCATTCGCTGAAAGTCGACGGCATGTTCGTCCGCCATGCCGATCAGGATGCCGACGACCGGGCGATCATCGAATCCATCGTCAGCCTCGCCCGGCACAAAAAACTGCACACCGTCGCCGAGTTCGTGACCAGCCAGGCGGTGCTCGATACCGTGCGTGATCTCGGCGTCGACTACGGCCAGGGTTTTCACCTGCACCGGCCGCAACCGCTGGCCGATCTGCCGGACGCGTCCAGCGCCGCCGTGTAATTCCATTTTTAAATCAGCCGAGCACGCGAAGGCGAAGCGCAGACAGTGCGGTTGCACGGCAAGCGAAGCCGACAAAGTGATCGGTTGATTTGGAAAT
>WQUQ01000306.1 GCA_009782025.1 Desulfobulbus sp.
GTGCTGACGCTGGCCCAGGTCGAGCACGTCATCCAGAACACCTCGGTGGAAATCGAGGTGTTCGGCTTCGGCAGCCTGTGCGTGATGAACGAGGGGCGCTGCTGGCTGTCGTCCTATGCCTGCGGCGAATCGCCCAATACCGTCGGCGCCTGCTCGCCGGCCAAATATGTGAAATGGGACAAGCAGCCGGGGCGCATGGATACGCGGCTGAACGGCATCTTGATCGACCGTTTCGGCGACGACGAGCCAGCGGGCTATCCGACGCTGTGCAAGGGCCGCTTCGAGGTCGAGGGCGAAACCTATTACGCGCTGGAGGAGCCGACCAGCCTCAACGTGCTGCCGATCCTGCCGGACATCGTCAAGATCGGCGTGCGGGCGATCAAGGTCGAGGGCCGCCAGCGCAGCCCGGCCTATGTGACCCAGGTGACGCGCACGCTGCGCGCCGCCCTCGATTCCTTGCGCGACGGCGGCGAGCGCTACCACGTCAAGCCGGCCTGGCAGGCCGAACTGGCCAAGGTGTCCGAAGGCAGCCAGGCGACGCTGGGCGCCTACAACCGGCCGTGGCGCTGATGAAACTCTCGCTCGGCCCGCTGCTCTATTTCTGGCCCAAGGCCGAGGTCATGGCCTTTTATGCCGAGATGGCGCAGAACCCGGCGCTCGACATCATTTACGTCGGCGAGGTGGTCTGTTCGCGCCGCCAGCAATTGCGCACCGGCGACTGGATCAGCCTGGCCCGCGACCTGACCGACGCCGGCAAGGAGGTCGTCGTCTCGGCGCAGGCCCTGCTCGAATCGGAAAGCGATCTGAAGGCGCTGCGCCGCCTGATCGACGAGGCCGGCTGCCGCATCGAGGTCAATGATCTGGGCGCGGTCAATCTCGTACAGGGCCGTGCGCAGTTGGGTGGCTTCGTCGCCGGGCCGCATCTGAACATCTACAACGAGGCGACGCTGGCGACCTTCGCCCGCTACGGCATGAAGCGCTGGGTGCCGCCGCTGGAAGCGCCGGGCAAGCTGATCGAAGCGCTACATCGTAGCCGTCCGGCCGACGTCGAAACCGAGGTGTTCGCCTTCGGCAAGATCGCCCTGGCTTTCTCGGCGCGCTGTTTCACGGCTCGCCACTACGATCTGAACAAGGACGACTGCCAGTTCAAATGCCTCGACCACGCCGAGGGACTGACGCTGAAAACGCGCGAGGGTCAGGATTTTTTGACCCTCAACGGCATCCAGACCCTATCGGCGCAGAGCTACAACCTGCTGCCCGAAATGCCCGACATGCTGAAAATGGGCATCGACATCGTTCGCCTCAGCCCGCAACAGCAGCACATGCCGGCGATCATCGCCGCCTTCGACGCCGCCCGTCGCGGCCAGGCAGTCACCGTCGACAGCCACGGCTGGAACGCCAGCGGCCTGGTCGACGGCTACTGGTTCGGCGCAGCCGGCATCGTCCAGCGCCATACGCCACTTTCCCAGGGAGCCTGACCATGAACGCCCGCTTCACCATTCCCAAATTCCGCCTGCCCGCCATCGTCGCCCGTCTCGGCGGACGCCTGCCGCAATGGCCGCATGCGCTGGCCCTGGTCGCCGGCCTCAACGCGGCGCTGAAAATGAAGCTGCTGCCGGAAAGCGAACTGGCCCTGCTCGAAGACAAGCTGTTCCGCGTGCGGGTCAACGACACCGGCGGCGAAGCCAGCTACACCTACCGCGACGGCCTGTTCCGCCCGGTTTTCAAGCCTCAATGCGAACCCGATCTGGCTTTCGCCGCCAACCTCTCGGCCTATCTGCAACTGCTCGCCCGCCAGGAAGACCCGGACACGCTGTTTTTCAACCGCGAACTGGAAATCACCGGCGATACCGAACTGGGCCTGATGGTCAAAAACATGCTCGACGCCATCGACTGGCCCCGCCTGCCGCTGTTCGCCAGCCCCTGAGATTTCCGCCATCCCTCCTGGCCCCGGCGGGCCGCTCGTTGTGCGTTGTTTTGACGATTTTTTGCCTCCCCCCCTGCCGTTTTCAGGTATCGTGCCGCACCTCGCGCCCATTCAATCACCATGGCTGACCCCGATTCCGCTGCTCCACTCCACGGGTTTTCCGTGGTCATTCCCGTCAAGGACGAAGCGGCCAACATCCGCCGCCTGCTGGAAGAGATCCACGCCGTCATCGCCCCGCTGAGCACGGCCTGCGAGGTCGTTGTCGTCGATGATGGCAGCAGCGACCAGACGCTCGCCGTGCTGCGCGCGCTGCGCGACGAGCAGCGCGGCCAGGCCAGACCGCTGCCGCTGGTGATCGTGCGCAATCCGCACAATCTCGGCCAGAGCACGTCGATCCTGATGGGCGTGCGGCAGGCGCGCTGGCCGTGGATCGTGACGCTCGATGGCGATGGCCAGAACGATCCTGCCGACATTCCGAAGCTGCTGCAATGCGCCGCCGCCAATCCCGGTGTCGCGCTCGTCGCCGGGCAACGCACGCAGCGCCGCGATAGCTGGAACAAGCGCATCGCCTCGCGCATCGCCAACCGCATCCGCGGCGCGCTGCTGCAAGATGGCACGCCGGATACCGGCTGCGGCCTCAAGCTGATCCGCCGCGATGTCTTTCTCGCGCTCCCGTATTTCAACCACATGCACCGCTACCTGCCCGCGCTGGTGCGACGCCAGCGCGGCCGCGTGCAATTGGTCGGCGTCAATCACCGGCACCGCACCGAGGGCCGCTCAAAATACGGCACGCTCGACCGCGCCTGGGTCGGCATCTGGGATCTGCTCGGCGTGATGTGGCTGATGCGGCGCAACCGCCTGCCCGTCGATGCGCCCAGCGTCGAATAACGAGCGGCCGGCCAGCGGCGGGCAAAACCCCGCTGGGCATTGACATTCCCGTCAGGACAAGGATATGAACACCGTTTTCGTACATGCTTTCGGCATTGCCATCACGCCCTGGAAACTGATCGGCTATCTCGGCGTCATCCTGTTCGCGGGCCGCTGGTTCGTCCAGGTCATCGCCTCGCGCCTGCACGGCAAGCCGACGATGCCGCGCGCCTTCTGGTACATGAGCATTTCCGGCAGCCTGTTGCTGCTGGCCTACTTCATCTTCGGCAAGAATGATTCGGTCGGCGTCCTCTCGAATCTGTTTCCCTTCCTGGTCTCGCTGTACAACCTCCGGCTCGATTTCAAAACCCGCCCGCCAGGGCGCGCCAGCGGCTGAGTCGTTGGCCAGCGTTAGAGCAATTTCGCTTCAAGTGGTTGCACTTCCCCCCATCCCAACCTTCCCCCGCGCGCGGGGGAAGGAGCGAGATTCCCTCCCCCGCTTGGCGGGGGA
>WQUQ01000307.1 GCA_009782025.1 Desulfobulbus sp.
GAAGGCCAGCGGCTGGAATTCCCGCAATTCGACGTGGTGGTAAAAAAAATGAACGGCCCGCGCATCGTGCTGGTGCGGGTCATGCCGCATGCGGTGGCGCAGGAATAGGCGCTAGAGCGTTCGCGTGAGTCGCTGACATATTTTCCCCCCCCTCGCGCCAGCCATGTGCCGGCGCGCATCGTCCAGGTTCAGGACATTCCGCGCACCAAGAGCGGCAAGCTGGTCGAACTGGCCGTCCGTGACACGGTGCATGGCTGGCCGGTGAAGAACATCGAGGCGCTGGCCAACCCGGAAGCGCTCGGTCATTTCGCCGGACGGGCGGAATTGCAGGGGTAGGGCGGCGTAACCCCCGCCTAAAACAACCGCGCCAGATACGATCCTTGGGCTGCCTCCGGCAACGCCAGCCATACCTGATGGCCGCTGCCGGGAGCGACTTCCAGCGGTTCGCCGTGCTGATTTTCCATGCGCCGGATGGTCGTTTGCCGGTTGCCTTGCGGGTGGACGCATTCGATGCGGTCGCCGACGGCGAAACGGTTTTTGACCGCGATTTGCATCAAGCCCCGCTCCGCGTCGAAACGCACGGCGTCGCCGACGTACTGGCTTTTGTTCGACTCGGAATGGCCGCGCAGGGTGTTTTGATAATCCGCGTCATGGTGACGCTGGTAGAAGCCATCGGTGTAGCCGCGATTGGCCAGGTTCTCCAGTTCGCCGAGCAATGCGGGATTGAAGGGGCGGCCGGTGATGGCGTCGGCGATGGCCTGGCGGTAGGTCTGCGTGGTGCGGGCGACGTAGTAGGGGCTTTTGGTGCGGCCTTCGATTTTCAGCGAATCGACGCCGATGTCGACCAGGCGCTGAACATGCTCGATGGCACGCAGATCCTTGGAGTTCATGATGTAGGCCCCGTGTTCGTCTTCTTCGATGGGCATCAATTCGCCGGGCCGTTGTTGTTCTTCGAGCAGCCAGATTTTTTGTTCCGGGCGGATGACGCCGGCGGCATCTTCGCTGGCGCCGGTGACCTTGTAGTCCCAGCGGCAGGAGTTGGTGCACGCGCCCTGGTTCGGGTCGCGCCGGTTGAAGTAGCCGGAGAGCAGGCAGCGGCCGGAATAGGCGATGCACAGCGCGCCATGCACGAACACTTCGAGTTCGATGTCGGGGCACTGCTGGCGGATCTCGGCGATTTCGTCGAGCGCGAGTTCGCGCGACAGGATGACGCGGGAGAGGCCCAGTTTTTGCCAGAAGCGCACGGCAGCCCAGTTCACGGTATTGGCCTGCACCGACAGGTGAATCGCCTGTTCCGACCAGGTTTCGCGCACCAGGGCGATCAGCCCGGGGTCGGACATGATGAGCGCATCGGGCCGCAAGGCGATGACCGGGGCCATGTCGGCCCGGTAGGTGGCGAGCTTGGCGTTGTGCGGAAAAATGTTGCTGACGACGAAAAACCGTTTGCCGCCGGCATGAGCCTCGGCGACACCCTGGCGGAGCATGTCGAGGTCGCCGAACTCGTTGTTGCGCACGCGCAGGCTGTAGCGCGGCTGACCGGCATAAATGGCATCGGCACCGAAGGCGAAGGCGGCTCGCATCATCGCCAGCGAGCCGGCCGGAGCGAGGAGTTCGGGGGCCATGCGCATAGTAGAATCGGGCAAAATTATGAATTTTAGAATGTATGAGCGAAGAGATACTGATTAATTTCACGCCGCAGGAGACGCGCGTCGCCGTGATGCAGCAGGGCGTCGTCCAGGAACTGCATATCGAGCGTACCGCCAGCCGCGGCCTGGTCGGCAATGTTTATCTGGGGCGCATCTGCCGCATCCTGCCCGGCATGCAGTCGGCCTTCATCGAGGTCGGCCTGGAGCGCACCGCCTTCCTCCATGTCGCCGACATCTGGCAGCCGCGCGAAACAGGCAACGACAGGGCCAACGACCGCGTCACCGACCGGCCGATCGAAAAAATCCTGGCGGAAGGACAGAGCATCGTCGTGCAGGTCATCAAAGACCCGATCGGCACCAAGGGCGCGCGACTATCGACGCAGATTTCGATTGCCGGCCGGATGCTCGTTTACCTGCCGCAGGAAAAGCACATCGGCATTTCCCAGCGCATTGAGGCCGGGGCCGAACGCGAAATACTGCGCGAACGCATCGCTCGTCTGGTGGGGGAAGATGAAAAAGGCGGCTTCATTGTCCGCACCATGGCCGAAAACGCCAGCGACGGAGAATTCGCCACCGACATCGCCTATCTGAAAAAAATCTGGGCCGACATCCGCGACAAGGCGGGAACAGTTGCCGCGCCGAGCGTGTTGTATCAGGAACTGTCGCTTGGCCAGCGCGTGTTGCGCGATTTCGTCAAGCCGGACACGGCGCGCATCGTCATCGACTCGCGGGAAAATTTCAGAAAACTGGGCGACTTCGCCGCCGAATACACGCCGGCGGTACGGCCGCTGCTCGATCACTACGTCGGCCAGCGGCCCCTGTTCGATCTCCATGGCGTCGAAGAAGAAATCCAGCGGGCGCTGGCCCGCCGCGTCGATCTGAAATCCGGCGGTTATCTCATCATCGACCAGACCGAGGCGATGACCACCATCGACGTCAATACCGGCGGCTTCGTCGGCGTGCGCAATTTCGACGACACCATCTTCAAGACCAATCTCGAAGCGGCCGTCGCCATCGCCCGCCAACTGCGCCTGCGCAATCTCGGCGGCATCATCATCGTCGACTTCATCGACATGGAAAACGCCGAGCACAAAAAGGCGGTGCTGGAGGAACTCAACAAGGCGCTGGCCAGCGACTACATGCGCCTCACCGTCAACGGTTTTACCCATCTCGGCCTGGTCGAGATGACCAGGAAGCGCACCCGCGAGTCGCTCGCCCACGTGCTCTGCGAACCGTGCCCGACCTGCGGCGGACGCGGCGAAGTCAAGACCGCGCGCACCGTCGCCTACGAAATCCTGCGCGAACTGCTGCGCGAGGCGCGCCAGTTCAACGCCCGCGAATACCGCATCCTGGCCGGCCCGGCCGTCGTCGACCTGTTTCTCGACGAGGAGTCGCAGTCGCTGGCCATGCTCTCCGACTTCATCGGCAAATCCGTCTCGCTGCAATCCGAGCCGAGCTATTCGCCCGAGCAGTACGACATCGTGCTGATGTAATTCCATTTCCACTTCAAACGATAAATTATCGAGGCGCTCTGTCATTCCGCGCGTAGTCGCGGAATCCACGCAGCGTCTGGATTCTGCGACTACGCTTCGCTACGCGCAGAATGACGACGGCTGCGGTTATCGCAT
>WQUQ01000308.1 GCA_009782025.1 Desulfobulbus sp.
TCATGCTGCGCGAAGTCGCAGTACGCAGAATCCACGAGCCGCATGGATGCTGCGACGTAGCGCAATGACGTAGCGGGAATGTTCAATGCTTAATTGCCGGTTCAATAAAGCCCGGAGCCTCCTCGCCACGAGTTTGGGGCGCCTGCGGCGCCGAAATCACGCCTGGCTCGCTTTTCCCCGGCCTGAAGGCCGGGGCTTCTCGCTTGCACCGTGGTTACAGCAGCCGACTCAGCGCATAGGCGGCCAGGAGCAGGAAGAAAACGCCGCTGACGCGGTGAATCCAGCGCAGCGGCAGGCGGTTCAGGAAGCGTCGCCCGGCATAGACGCCGAGCAGCGAGGTCGCGGCCAGGCCCAGGGTGGCGCCGAGCCAGACGGCCGTGGCGGGCGCGGCGCTGCCGAGGCCGGCGACGGCGATTTGTGTCTTGTCGCCGAATTCGGCCAGGAAGATCAGCAGAAAGGTGGTGGCGAAAACGCCGTGGCCGGATTTTTCTTCGATTGCCTCGTCGTCGTTGTCTTCGCGGTAGCGCAGCGCGTTGATGCCGAAGGCGGCGAACAGCGCGGCGACGGCAACCGTGACCGCCCACTCCGGCAGCCAGGCGGCGGCCGCAGCGCCGAACAGCACGGCGAGCAGGTTGAGGATGGCGAAGGCGGCGATGGCGCCGAGCACGACCGGCAAGCCGCGATGGCGGGCGGCCAGGGTCATGCAGACCAGTTGGCTCTTATCGCCGAATTCGGCGAGAGCGATCAACAGAAAGCTGGCGCCGGCCGACGACAGCCAGGCGCCGAGTCCGGCTGTAAGGTATTCGCTCATCGGGGTGTTGCCAGCGGGCGCGCCGGCGCGGGCAGGGAATTCGGGTATGATATACCGCTTCAAAGCCGATAGAAAACGCCGGAAATCCGCATGCTCCGTTCCCGCCTGCTGCCCGCCGCAGCCTTCTGCGCCCTCTTGAGCGCCTGCTCGCTCAAGCCGGGTTTCATCAACGAATACAAGATCGATGTCCAGCAGGGCAACGTCCTCGATCAGGACATGGTCGCCCAGTTGAAACCGGGGCAGACCAAGGATCAGGTGCGTTTTCTGCTCGGCACGCCGCTGATTACCGACATCTTTCATCAGCAGCGCTGGGATTACGTTTATCGCTTCAAGAGCGGCAGCACCGGCGAAGTCGATACGCGGCGGCTGACGGTGTTTTTCGATGCCGACGGCCGCCTGGTTGGCGTCACGGGCGACGTGGAGGGGGCCGGCGTGGACGATCTGACGCTCTCTGGCGCGCGCAACCGGGTGGTCGATCTCGGCGCGCTGCCGGCCGACGAGCCGGCGCCGCCGCTGCCGGATCCCGAGGGGGAGGGTTTCTTCAGCCATTGGCTGCACACGATCGGATTCTAAAGATGAACAGGACGCGCATTGGGATCGTCGGCGCCGGCGGGCGCATGGGCCGGATGTTGATCGAGGCGACGCTGAAGGATGACCGGATGGCGCTCGGCGCGCTGTTCGATCAGCCGGGCAGCCCCTGCATCGGCAAGACCGCCGGCGATCTGGTTGGCGGTTTGGCCAGCACTCCCAGCGCGGTCGTGGTCGGCGATGACGTGGCCGCCGGCCTCGCCCACATCGATTGCCTGATCGACTTCACCCGCCCGCAGGGCACGCTGGCCCATCTCGAACTGTGCCGCAAGGCCGGCGTCGCCATCGTCATCGGCACCACCGGCTTCGAGGCCGAGGGCAAGGCGGCCATCGCCGCGGCGGCCAGGGATATTCCCGTCGTTTGCGCGCCGAACATGGCCGTCGGCGTCAATCTGGTGTTCAAGCTGCTCGATACGGCGGCGCGCATTCTCGATCAGGGTTACGACATCGAGATCGTCGAGGCGCACCATCGGCTCAAGGTCGACGCGCCCTCCGGCACCGCGTTGCGCATGGGCGAAGTCGTCGCCGGAGCGCTCGGCCGCGATCTGGCCGACTGCGCGGTGTACGGCCGCGAGGGCGTGACCGGCGAGCGCGATCCCTCGACCATCGGCTTTGCCACGGTACGCGGCGGCGACATCGTCGGCGATCATACGGTGATGTTCTGCGGCCTCGGCGAGCGGGTTGAAATCACGCACAAGGCCGGCAGCCGCATGCCCTACGCGCTCGGCAGCCTGCGCGCCGCCCGCTTTCTGGCCGGCCGCCAGCATGGCCTGTTCGATATGCAGGACGTGCTCGGCCTGCGCTGAAGGCGATGAAATCCAGTCTGCTCGCCCACCAGTTGCAGGAAGCATTTGGCGGCGACGGAACGGGGTCATTGCCGCAGTTGCTGGCGGCCGCCCGGGCCGGCGGTCATGACCAACTGGCGCAAGGGCTGGAGCGATTGCTCGGCCAGGTCGATACCGCTTACACCGCTTACACTGGAGTCAAACGCTGGCAGGCGCTGCTGTCGGGCGACGCGCTGCTCGACTGGAATCTGCGCAGCGGCCGGATCGAATCCGGGCGTCATTGGAAACAACTGCTCGGCTATGCCCCGGAACAATTTGACGACGGCATTGCCCAATGGCAACGCCTGGCCCACCCCGATGACTGGCGGGAATTGCAGCGGCGGATCGCGGCCCAGGCCGGCAGCGGTCAACGCTATTTTCAGTGCGAATGCCGCTTGCGCGCCAACGACGGCCAATGGCGCTGGTTTCTGCTGCGCGGCTCGGTCGTTGCCCGTAACGAGGGCGGCGAACCGACGCGGCTGTTGCTGCTGCAACGCGACATCGGCGAAGCCAAGGCCACCGAGGCGGCGCTGATCGCCGCCAAGGAACAGGCCGAGGCCGCCAATCAGGCGCGCGGCGCTTTCCTGGCCAACATGAGCCACGAGATCCGCACGCCGATGAACGGCATCATCGGCATGACCGAGCTGGTTCTCGATACCCAGCTCGATGCCGAGCAGCGGCATTATCTGAAAATCGTCAAATCCTCGGCGGAGTCGTTGCTCGGCATCGTCAACGAAATTCTCGATTTCTCGAAAATCGAGGCCGGCAAGGCGCAGGTCGAAGCCGTGCCCTTCACGGTCGCCAGCGTCTTGCTCGAAGCGGCGCGGATGCTGGCCGTCAGCGCGCACCGCAAGGGCCTGGAACTGATCGCCGATATCCGGCCGACGGCGCCGGCGCGGGCGATCGGCGATCCCTTCCGGCTGCGGCAGGTGGTCATCAATCTGCTCGGCAATGCCATCAAATTCACCGAGCAGGGCGAAGTGGCGCTGATCGTCGATGCCGAGGCGGCGGGCGAGCGCTCGCTCCATCTGCACTGCGCCGTGCGCGATACCGGCATCGGCGTGCCGGTCGACAAACAGCAGACCATTTTCGAGGCCTTTTCCCAGGCCGACGAGTCGACCACCCGGCGCTTCGGCGGCACCGGACTGGGGTTGGCGATCAGCACCCGCCTGATTCAGTTGATGGATGGCCGCATCTGGCTGGAGAGCGCGCCCGGCCAAGGCTCGACCTTCCATTTTACGGTGCGTGTCGGCGTCGATCCCGAAAACCGGCCGGCGCCCGCCGCGACCGATCGCTACCACGGCCGGCGGGCGCTGGTGGTGGACGGTAATGCCACGGCCCGAGGCGTGCTCTGCGAATTGCTCGGTCGCCTCGGCATCGAGGCGACCGCGGCCAATGACGGCGCCGCCGCCCAGGCGGCGCTGGAGCAGACGCGGGCGCGGCCTTACGACTATGTGCTGGCCGATGTCCACATGGCTGCGCCGGGCGGCTTCGCGCTGATCGAATCCTGGCGCGCTGCCGGCAGCCGTGAGCGCTTGCTGGCCATGCTCGGCAGCGAAAACCAGAGCCTCGATCTGGAGCGCCTGCGGCAACTGGAAGTCAAGGCTTATCTGGTCAAGCCGATCGGTTACGACGATCTGATCGATGCCCTGGCCCTGGCGGATAAGGACGGCGCGGAGCCGCTGGCGCTGGAGCCTTTCGCGTTGGCGTTGGCGGCGGCGCCAGCGCCGGAGGCAGGCTTGAACATCCTGCTGGTCGAGGACAATCCGGTCAATCAGGAACTGGCGCGACGCTTGCTGAAACGCGAAGGACACCGGATCACCATCGCCAACAATGGCGCCGAGGCGCTCGATCGGCACGACGGCGAACATTTCGATGTCATTCTGATGGACATGCAGATGCCGGTGATGGATGGCCTGGAGGCGACCGAAGCCATCCGCTCGCGCGAGATGCGGCGCAGTTGGGTGGCGTCGAAGGAATTCCGGCCGGTATATATCATCGCCATGACGGCCAATGCCACGGAAGACGACCGCCAGCGCTGTCTCGACGTCGGCATGGACGACTACCTGACCAAACCGCTACGCGCCCCGGAACTGGCCGCCGCCCTGGCGCGGGCGCGCGGCGGCGAGGATGAGCCGGATAGCGCCAGTGCGCCCGAAACCTTGACCCGCAGCGTGCTCGACCTGCAAGGGGCGCTGCACGAAATCGGCGATACCGACCTGTTCGTCACCATGGCCCGCATGTTGCTGAACGAATGGGATGGGCATCTGGACGCGGTGCACCAGGCGCTGACGGCGGAAGACAGCAATGACCTGCGCCTCTATGCGCATACCCTGAAAAGTCTGCTCGCCATGTTCCACGCCGAAACGGCCCGCCGCCAGGCGCTGGCCCTCGAATCCGCGGCCCAGCCCGGCAGCGATCCCGACTGGGCCGCCTGCCGCCGCGATTTCGCCATCCTGGTCGATGAAATGGAGCGCATCCGGCCGCTGCTCGATCAGTTCGTGGCGACTGGCGCAATCCCTTGATTGGCTGAACGGGACTGGACAAACAGCGGCCCGTTGCCGTGAAATACTCGTTTTGCCACCACCTCCCGGAGACCCGCATGACCGACCGCCGCCAACCCGCCGCCCCGACGCCTGAAAACGCCGCTCCTGCCGCCAATAGCGCATCGCCGCGCCACCGTCCGGCCAGCCGTGGCGACATCGCGCCGCAGTTGAGCGCCGCCGGCATCGAGGGCTTCACCGTGCAGGCGGCAACCGATGGCGCGCGGGAAACCAAAATGGGCGCGCTGCAAGATGTCATCGCCGGCCTGCCGGTCGAGGAATCGGTCGCCCTGCTCAAGGGCCTGCTCAAACAGCAACGGCTGGCGGCCGACGCCCAGACCGCCAACCCGGACGAGGAGCTGGTCAGCGACTGGCGGCGCGGCGGCTATCCGTACAAAAACCTGATGCAGCGGCGCAGCTACGAGCGGCAGAAATACCGCTTGCAGGTCGAACTCCTGAAGCTGCAAGCCTGGGTCAAGGAAACCGGGCAAAAGGTGGTGATCCTGTTCGAGGGCCGCGACGCGGCCGGCAAGGGCGGCACCATCAAGCGCTTCATGGAACACCTGAATCCCCGCGGCGCGCGCGTCGTGGCGCTGGAAAAGCCCTCGGAAACGGAGCGCGGCCAGTGGTATTTCCAGCGCTACGTGCAGCACCTGCCGACCGACGGCGAGATCGTGCTGTTCGACCGTTCCTGGTACAACCGCGCCGGCGTCGAGCATGTCATGGGCTTTTGCACCGCGCAGGAATATGCCGAGTTCGTCCGCCAGGCACCGGAATTCGAGCGCATGCTGGTCAGAAACGGCACGCATCTCATCAAATTCTGGTTCTCGGTCAGCCAGGAGGAGCAGCGTCGGCGCTTCCGCGAACGCAAGGTGCATCCGCTCAAACAGTGGAAGCTCTCGCCGGTCGACCTGGCCTCGCTCGATAAATGGGACGAGTACACCCGCGCCAAGGAAGCGATGTTCTTCCACACCGACACCGCCGACGCGCCGTGGACGGTCATCAAATCCAACTGCAAGAAGCGGGCGCGCCTCAACGCCATGCGCTACATCCTGCACAAACTGCCGTACAAGAACAAGGACGCCGAGCGCATCGGCAATCTCGACCCGCTGATCGTCGGCCGCGCCAACGTGGTCTACGAGCGCGGCGAACAACAGGGGTTGGCGATCCTTTAGGACGCAACAGCGGCGCGCCATTTCAGCCGGCGCGACTGGCTTTTCTCTCCTCGCGGGAGGAGGGGTAACAAGCGGGAATGGCGCCCCTGAAAACATGCCTTGGCAAAGATTGCATGGATAATATTTGCGCTGACAAATAAAATAGCCTTCGCTGTCATCCCGGACATTTTCCATTTCCCCCATGCCTGTCACTGCATCCACGGCCCTGCGGCGCGTCGCTAAAAGTCGTGCGGCGCGGTCGGTCGAGCCGTTTTTCGAGGTCAGCGCCTTCCGCCCCGAAACGGGTGTGCTGTGGCTGTTGCGCCGCACGCAAATGGCGATTTTTCAACTCATCGCCGAGGCGACCGAGCTGGGCGGCTCGACCTTGCCGCAGTGGGTGGCGCTGTACAGGATTCATCGCGGCGAGGCCGATACCGTGGCCGATCTGGCGCGCTGCTGCACGGTGGATGCCGGTTCCATGACGCGCCTGCTCGACCGTCTGAGCGAACGTGGGCTGTGCCGCCGCGTGCGTTCGCAAACGGATCGGCGCGTGGTGCACATCGAGTTGACCGCCGCCGGCGTCGCCGCCGCTGAGCAGATACCGCACGTGCTTTGCCGCGTCTATAACGAGGTGCTGGGCGACTTCACGACAGAAGAGTGGACGCAACTGCGTTCGCTGCTGGAGCGCGTGGCGGGCAATGCCGAAGGGCTGCTCAGTGGCAAGGCCGCCGGGCAGGACGAGCCATCATGAAATCCTGGATGGGCGTTTGTCTCGCCGCGCTGGCCTTGACCGGCTGCGCCGACATGCTCGGCGTCGCACCGTCGGCGCGCCTGACGGATGCCGGGCAGCTTGGCCTGCCCGCCGCCGACAGCGCCGCGCTCGGCCCGGCGCAGGATTGGTGGACGGCGCTCGGCGATGCGCAACTCGATGCCCTGGTGGCCGAGGCGCTGGCGCACAATCCGAATTTGCAGGCGGCCGCCGCCCGCGTCGCCAAGGCGCGCAGCGTCGAGCAAATGGCCACCGCCGCGCGGTATCCGCAGATCAGCGGTGAACTGGATCTGAACCGGCAGAAACTTTCCAGCGACTACATCTACCCGCCGCCCTTGGGCGGTTCGATACAGGACATGGGTAACCTGCAAATCGGCGGCAGTTGGGAACTCGATTTTTTCGGCAAAAATGCTGCCGCCATCCGCGCCGCGCTCGGCCGGTCGCGCGCCGCCGAGGCCGAGGCCGACGCCGCCCGCGTGCTGCTGGCGGCCAATGTGGTACGCGCCTATGTGCAGTGGGCGCGGCTCGACGAGCAGCGGGCGCTGGCCGAGCGCGCGCTGGCACAGCGCCAGCAGATGCTCGCCATCGTCCGCGACCGCGTGCAGGCCGGGCTGGACACACAACTGGAAGTGCGCCAGAACGAAACCGGCCGCGCCGATTCGCGCACGCAAATCGCCATCATCGACCAGCAGATCGACGCCAGCCGCAATGCCCTGGCCGCGCTGCTCGGCCAGCCGCGTCTGGCGGACGACGTGCGCGCGCCGCGTCTGGCGCAATTCAAGCCGCTGGCCGTGCCCTCCGAGCTGAACGCCGACTGGCTGGCGCGCCGGGCCGACATTGCGGCGGCGCGCTGGCGCGTCGAAGCGGCAGCGGCGGAAGTCGACGTGGCGCGCGCCCAGTTTTATCCCAACATCAATCTGGCGGCCTTCGTCGGCTATCAAAGCCTGGGCTTCGGCAACCTGCTCAAGAGCGACAGCTTCCAGTGGGGCGTCGGCCCGGCCATCGGGCTGCCGATTTTCGAAGGCGGGCGGCTGCGCGCCAATCTGGCCGCCAGCAGCGCCGATGCCGACGCCGCCAGCGCCAGCTACAACGCGACGGTGATCGAGGCTATGCGCGAGGTCGCCGATCAATCGCAGGCCGTGCAGGCCACTGCGCGCCAGCAAGCCGAACAGGCGCGGGCGCTGCAAGCCGCCGAAGGCGCTTACGACATCGCCCACGAGCGCTATACCGCCGGGCTGGGCAATTACCTCACCGTACTGGTCGCCGAAACCGCCGTGCTGGCGCAGCGCCGCCAACAGGCCGATCTGGCGGCGCAGGCCATTTTCAGCCAGATCGGCGTGGCGCAAGCCATGGGCGGCGGCTGGCGACCGGCCGCGCTGCCGGTGGGGCATCAGTAGTCAGGTATCACATTTCAGTTCATCAGGAAGAACGAGGACATATGCCAAGGCAACGAGTTGTAGTTGTTCCCGATACTGCTTATCTCGTGTTTATTTTGGCCTTGACGGCGGTATCTGTAATTTGGGGGGCGTTAAAAGCGAAGGCTTTCATGTATGCCGGTTTTTTTATTGCCCCACTCGCAATTTTCTTTCTCGGAAAAACCACCATCAGCCCGGTATATATCAAGAGGCAGTCACCTTGGGGAGAACGAACGATTGACTGGGATGAAGTAACAGATATGGAGGTTTTGCCTAATTTTTTCTGGATCGTATTCAATGGAAAGGACAAGCGACTGGCTATTTTTGGCCCGGCCGTCCTTGAAAAAAAAGATGATTTGCCCTGTTGGTATATCGAAGAAATTGCTGAACAGCGTGGTATTCCCATAAAACTTAATTTGCTTGCTTTCCTCAAGCGTTCAAAGGGTACATAGAGTCATGGCGGAATCTCCTGCAACTCCGAACCCGGGCGTACCGGCTGAAACCAGCGCGGCGTCCGGCATGAACCCCAAGCGCAAGCAGGCGCTGCTCACCGTCGCGACGGTCGTGGCGCTGGCCGGCGTCGGCTGGTTTTTGTACGACTGGCTGGTGTTGAGCCATTACGAGGAAACCGACAACGCCTATGTGCAAGGCAACCTGATTCAGATCACTCCGCAAGTCGGCGGTACGGTGACGGCCATCTATGCCGACGAAACCGATCCGGTACAGGCCGGCCAGCCGCTGCTGCGGCTCGACCCCGCCGATACCGACGTCGCCCTGGCGCAGGCCGAGGCGGCGCTCGGGCAGACGGTGCGCCAGGTGCGCACGCTGTACGTCAACAACGATTCGCTGGCGGCGCAGGTCAGGCTGCGCGAGG
>WQUQ01000309.1 GCA_009782025.1 Desulfobulbus sp.
CATGAACTGCTGATTCTCGACAATTTTTCCAACAGTTCGCCGAAAGTGCTCGATCGCATCGAGAGAATCAGCGGTCGGCGGCCGCTGTTGATCGAAGGCGACATTCGCGACCCGTCATTGCTGGCCCGCCTGTTCGCCGAGCATGCGTTGCAGGCGGTCATCCATTTTGCCGGGTTGAAGGCGGTTGGCGAATCGGTCGAGCAGCCACTGCGCTATTACGACAACAATGTCGTCGGCTCGCTGCATTTGTTCGCGGCGATGGCCGCCGCCGGGGTTTTCAACCTGGTTTTCAGTTCGTCGGCGACGGTCTATGGCGACCCGCATGCCGTGCCGATCGATGAGAGTTTTCCGCTCCAGGCGACCAATCCCTACGGCCGCAGCAAGCTGATGATCGAGGATATGCTGCGCGACATCGGCCGGGCCGATCCGCGCTGGCGGGTGGCGTTGCTGCGCTACTTCAATCCGGTTGGCGCTCATGCCAGCGGCCTGATTGGCGAAGACCCGCGCGGCACGCCGAACAACCTGATGCCTTACGTGTCGCAAGTCGCCGTTGGGCGGCGCGACGAACTCAGCGTTTTTGGCGGCGACTATCCGACCCCGGATGGTACCGGCGTCCGCGATTACATCCATGTCGTCGATCTGGCGCGCGGACATCTGGCGGCGTTGAACCGGCTCGACCAACTGGCCGGCGTGACGCCCATCAACCTCGGCGCGGGGCGCGGCTACAGCGTGCTGGAGATGGTGGCCGCCTTTGAACGGGCCAGCGGCCGGCCGGTGCCGTATCGCGTGGTCGACCGGCGTCCCGGCGACATTGCGACCTGCTACGCCGATCCACGGCGAGCGCAGGAACTTCTCGGCTGGAGCGCGGAACGGGATCTGGCCGCGATGTGCGCCGATGCCTGGCGCTGGCAATCGATGAATCCGCTCGGTTTCGCTGGCTGATAGTTGATTCTGAGTGTGACTTCTTTCATGGTCTGCGGCGATTGCGGCTTGCCTCGCTAATGTCGCAAAGGCATGTTCACAGTGCATGGTTTTCAATTGTTGTGGCTCTGGTTGTCGTATGACCGAATGGACGGTTCAGTGTCGAAATTCTTTACGATTTTTGGTAAGCCCGCCCGTTCGGTTTTTGAGTTTGATGGCCGAGATCTTTCAGATCAATGGGTTGAAGTAAATACTGGGGATGGTTCGGATATTGCTTTATCCAAAAGTATGAAATTTTTGATGGCGGACGACATGATTGAGCAAAATATCCATCCCGATTTGAAGCAGGACGGCGCGCCTGGAGCATGCCGTGGCCGTCGCCGTTTTCTTGGCGCTGGCGCTGCCGCGACCCCCTTTGTGTTGACGCTGGTCAGCCAGCCAGCGCTGGGCGCTACCTGTTTTACCCCATCGCGTTCGTTGTCGCGCAATACCAGCGTGTCGCAGCAGGGCCAATACGGGGAATGCTTCAATGCGGAGTCGCCCGGCAATTACAAGGCGCAACAGGAACCCGGCAAGGGGGCGTATCACTGGCCTGCTGCGGTGCCGCCGAACACCCCGATGCACCCGCTGTTTTATCAGGGTGGGGAATATCTGAAGACCCAGTTCATCAAGCAAGTGAATGGTCGGTGGGAATCCATGACCCTGGGCGAGGCGCTTCAGGTCAATGCGGCAGGGCAGGTGCATTTCCACGTGATCGGCGCCTACCTGAACAAGATGGGGGGCAACGGCGCGGAGATTCCCGATTCGGTGTTGACGGCTCAGGATATTCTGAGAATCTGGCAGGAGTACGCCACGAAAGGCTATTACGAGCCGATGGCCGGGATTCAGTGGTATGCCGAAAACATTGTTGATTACCTGAAAACCAACGGCATCGTTGGCTAGAGATGTCATCATCGGTGCATGAGTTCGCATGCGGCTAGGCGAGCGCTTTCTCATTCGCCGATGGGCCGATGGCTGTGCTGTATTCGATCAGGCTTCAGGCAATACGTATTCGCTGGATGTCGCCGCGTGCGCCGGGTTTGATGCCGTTCGCAATAACGAGTCGGCCAGCGCGGCGATAGAAGGCGTGGTTCGCCGTCAGTGGCCGGACAAGGATAGCCAGGAGATTGCCGCACTGGTGCGGGATTGCCTTGAGCGGCTCGATGCCTGTGGCTTGATTCAGGCATGAACCAGCCAACGCGCCGGGTTGGCGATTTGTCCTTGCGCGCTTTGGCGTCACTGCTGGCTGACGGGCGTTTCGCCCTGCAAACCGGCAGTCTGGCGTCGCGCATCCAGGCGTCGCTGCCCGATGTGGCGCGTTCCATCCATGTTCTTTATGCCCATCATCCCTATTCGGTCGATCCTGATTTCGCCGATTTCCATGTCCAGATCGGTCGGCCGCGCAATCTTCGGCGCTGGTTCCGGCGCCAGGCGGAATTCGTGGTTGATGGCGAGCGGCCATTTGAGCCTTTACCGCGCGATCAGGCCCCGGCATTTCTCGAATGGGGCCTCAACTGGTCGATTGCCGCCAGTTGCCACCAATGGCTGACCATTCATGCCGCCTCGCTTGAGCGTCATGGCGGCGCTGTCATTCTTCCGGCGCCGCCCGGCTCCGGCAAGAGCACCTTGTGTGCGGCGCTGGCCCTGCGCGGTTGGCGTTTGCTGACCGATGAAATGAGTTTGATCGACCCGCGGACGATCCAGGCGCAGGCGCTGGCGCGGCCGATCAATCTGAAAAATGCGTCGATCGACCTGATTCGCAGCTTCGCACCAGAAAGCGTCTGGGGGCCGGAAACTTACGACACGGCCAAAGGCCGGGTGACGCATCTGCGCCCGCCGGCCGCCAGCGTCGAGCGCATGCTGGAACCGGCAGAGCCGCGCTGGATCGTTTTCCCGCGCTATGTGGCCGGGGCAGAACCCCTGCTGACGCCGCGCGGCAAGGCGACGACTTTCATTCATTTCGCTCAAAACGCCTTCAATTACAGCACGCTCGGCAGCGTCGGCTTTGACGTTGCCGGCCGTTTGGTCAGCCAGTGCGATTGTTACGACTTCACGTATAACCGCCTGGAGGATGCGCTGGAGGTATTCGACTGGCTGGCCGATGGCGGCAGGGTAACGGGTGATGAATCCTGATTCGGAGCGTTTTTTGTCTGGTCAGGAACTGATCGACAGTGTTCGTCATCCCGAGCGCCTGCGCACGCTGCCGCTACGGCGTTGGGATAGCCTGCTGCGCGTCGCCAGGCGGGCCAACCTGATCGGCCGGCTGGCTTTGGGCGTGCGCC